>CAZGED010000140.1:0-4896 GCA_964525085.1 uncultured Senimuribacter sp. | reverse complement strand
TTTTAATGCAAACGGTAAATGATCGTAAATGCAAACGGTAAATGATCCGTGCCTCGACAGAGACGGTGGGCGCAGGACATCCAAAGCCTGTAGACAGCGTCATATACCGGCGAAGCGTTCATGAGGATTTGAAACAGTTGACGAAATCCTGTTTCATCTTGTCATCTTTTGTGTTAGAATGATACTATCAATTGAAGGAGAAAGGCAAGAAATTTAGAAATGTTGGGATTAACAAGCCAGGAGGCGGAATCGAGGATGAGCCGCGGGCTCGGCAACGAGCAGGTGGATTCCTCGACCCGCACCGTCAAAGAAATTGTCAAAGAAAATGTTTTTACTTATTATAACCTGATCTTTACCGTTTTGGCCGTGCTACTCATCATCGTCGGACAGTTTAAGGATCTGAGCTTCATGCTCATCGTCTTTGCCAATACGGGTATCGGTATCGCCCAGGAGATTCGCTCCAAGCAGACGCTGGACAAGCTGAAATTGCTGAAAATGCCGAAGGTCCACGTGATCCGCGACGGCTACGAAGTTCAGCTGCCGGTGGAGCAGCTGGTGCTGGGTGACTGCATTATCCTCAGTGCGGGCAGCCAGATACCGGCCGACGCGGAGGTAGTGGAAGGGAGCGTGCAGGTCAACGAAGCCCTGATCACCGGCGAATCCGATGAGATCACCAAGACCATAGACGCCCAGCTGCTCTCAGGCAGCTTTGTCGTATCGGGACAGTGCGTGGCAAGGCTCACTGCCGTAGGCCGCGAATCCTATATCTCAAAGCTGACCATTGAGGCCACCAAAGACAAGGGCGGCGAGCAGTCGGAGATGATCAAATCTCTGGACCGGCTGGTCAAGATCATCGGCATCATCATTATTCCGGTGGGCATCACCTTGTTCGTGCAGCAGTGCTTCATCCTGGAGGGCGGTTTTGCTGACAGCATCACCTCCATGGTAGCCGCCGTGCTGGGCATGATCCCGGAGGGGCTGTACATGACGGCCAGCGTCGCCATGGTAGTCAGCGCCATGCGGTTGGCGAAGCAGGACGTGCTGGTCCAGAACATGCGGTGCATCGAGACCCTGGCTCGCGTCGACGTACTCTGCGTGGATAAGACCGGAACCATCACGGAAAATGAGATGAAGGTCTGCGGGATGCAGCCGGCGAGCGAGGCGTACGGCCAGCAGCTTCTGGAATCCCTTATCGGCGATCTGGCAGACGCCCAGAGCAGCGACAACATCACCATGGCCGCCATGAAGGAATATTTTCAGAAAAACTCGGGCAGAGAACCTTACTCTGTGTGCCCGTTTTCCTCTAAATACAAGTATTGCGGTGCCGTCTTTGACAGCGGAAATTACGTCTTAGGCGCGCCGGAGTTCGTGCTGCGGGAAGCCTTTGTCAGATACGAGGAGCATGTCACAGAGCTCAGCGAGCAGGGCTACCGGGTGCTGGCCTTTGCCCGCACGGAGGAAGAGCCTCAGGGACAGCCGCTGCGGGGACGTGTACAGCTGATGGCGCTGATCTATCTGGCCAATCCGATCAGAAAATCCGCGCCGGAGACCTTCCGGTACTTTGCGGAAAACGGCGTGGACATCAAAGTCATTTCGGGCGATAACCCGGTGACCGTGTCCAACGTGGCCCTGGAAGCGGGCATCAAAGACGCGGACCGGTACATAGACGCCAGACAGCTGGTCAACCAGCGGGCTGTATCGGAGGCCGTGGAGCGGTATACGGTTTTCGGCCGGGTGACGCCGGAGCAGAAGCGGATGTTTGTCAAGGCTTTGAAGAAGCAGGGAAAGACCGTGGGCATGACCGGAGACGGCGTCAACGATATTTTGGCCCTGCGGGATGCGGATTGTTCCATCGCCATGGCGTCCGGCAGCGAGGCGGCTTCCAACGCGGCGCAGCTGGTGCTCATGGATTCCGACTTTTCCAAGATGCCTTCCGTGGTCGAGGAGGGCCGACGCGTCGTCAACAACATCGAAAAAGCAGCCAGCCTGTTTTTGAGCAAGAATATCTTTTCTCTGCTGCTGGCCCTGTTTTCTATGATCAGCGTGCTTTCCTATCCGCTGAAGCCGTCCCAGATCACCTTGATCAGCATGTTTACCATCGGCGTGCCGTCCTTTGTTCTATCCCTGGAGCCTAACAAAAACCTGATCAAAGGCTCTTTCTTTGGAAATGTGTTCAAAATGGCCGCACCGGCGGGCATCACCACCTTTATCAGCGTCAGCTCTCTGGTGGTGTTTGGACAGGTGTTCGAGATCAACGCGGAGTGCATTTCCACCTCCTGCACCATGCTGGTCGCCCTGGTAGGCTTCATGATCCTGGCGAAGGTGGCAAAGCCGTTTAACACCCTGCATATCGTTTTGATCGCCGTCATGGTAGGCGGCATGGCCTTCTGCGTATTTTTTACGCCGGACATGTTCGGCATCAACAGCATTTCAGGGCAGGCCGCCATGCTTTTGGTCGTGTTTCTCATCGCCACTGAAGCGCTGTTCCGGTATATCTACAAGTTCACCAGCCTTTGCGGGCGCATTATGAGCCATACGCCGGGGCGTAAAAAAAGAGAACAGAAGCATTAAAAGTAATCCCCTTGCAAGGGCCTCTCAGGAGAAACCGTGTGCAGGGGGATTTTTGTTTCTTCAGGGAATATTTTGTTCATACGGACAGGGTTTTATCCGATGGGATTCTGCCGCGCTCTCTGAGACGACGGGCCAGGTAGACGGCGGGCGTGTCCAGAAGGCTGGTGACGATAAAGATCACGTAGCTGGACAGGCAGATGCTGAGCAACGTATCCATGCTGTGAACGCCGTAAAAGGCGCCGAAGGTGAACAGCACCGTGTTCATCAGCTGGGACAGCAGGGTGGAGCCGTTGTTGCGGATCCACAGGCCCTTGCGGGAGTCGCCGAAGAGCCGTTCCGTCCGCTTCCAGATGGCGTGGTAGGCGAACACGTCGAAGACCTGCACGATGCCGTAAACCCCAATGCTGACCAGCATCATCCGGGGCGTGTTGGAGAAGATCGTCTGAATGGCCGGCATGGCCCAGTCGCTCGGGCTAGGCGTGTACAGCAGCCACAGCTGGCTCAGCACGATGAACGCCAGGCTGACGATGATGCCGATTTTAACCGCCTGGTTGGCGTATTTTTTGCCCTCCGTTTCACTGAGTATGTCAGTCACCAGAAACGTCGACGCGAACAACACGTTGCCCAGGGTCTGTTCCATGCCGAAGGCGTCTATCAAAATCAGCGCTTCGATGTTGGCCGCGATGGTAGCAACTACGGTCCACATGTACAGTCCCGTGCGGCCCAGCAGGCGGTAGAATAGCACCACGCCGCCGTAGATCAGCACCAGGCTGAGGGCAAGGATCAGCTCATTTCTCATGGCATTCACCTCCCACGCCGAAGTCCGTATTCTCCATCAAAATGTCCACCCTCGGATCGCCTGAAAATGCCGGGCGGACTTCCTTCGCGAAGAGCTCGATGACCGAAGGGTCCGGCTTGATCCGGGAGTCATTCTCCGTCATTACGTTGACGCAGACGCGGTCAAAGTGTGTCAGTCCGACTTCTATGTCGCGGGTCATGGATGCCGCGGTCTGACCGGGGATACCGAAGAGGAGGCAGCACTCGTCGTAATCCTCGGCGATCTTTGCCGGGTCGGACTCGTCGATGCCTTTGTCAAGGTAGCACTCCCGAAACAAAGGATCAAAGGTTTCCACGCCGATCTTCACCTTGACGGCGATACCGAGAGCCCCGAACTCCTCACGGATGCCTTTGATCGCTGCCCGGTCCTGCCAGTGACATTCAAAGTGGATCTGACAGATGTTCTTCGACCGGCAGACAGCTTTGATTTCTTCCATGGTAGCCGGGTCCAGATCGGAAAAGCTGCCGGAGTTGATGACCTCCAGCCGCCCGTAAATGCCGGCAACCTGGGACAGAACGTCTTTGTTCAGCCGGTAATTGGCCGCAGTGTCCTTGCCGAAGTCCAGGTGATAGTCACAGAACCGGCAGCGCCGCCAACGGCAGCCGGTTCCCCGCAGAAGCACGATTTCCCGCGGATTCTTTTCTGTTATGATTCCATAACGCTGCATGTTTCCTCCATTCCTCGTGACTTTCCATGCTGACGATAAAAAAATGCGCACGGAAAACGCGCGCATCAGAATGATCTTCTTTTATCTCTGCTAGGTTCCGTAGTTTTGTTTAGAGACAGGATGGTCACGAACTGTCTTATTCTTTTGTACCTGATTACTATATCACAGCCGGCGGCAGATGTAAAGGGGGAATCGGGCGTGGATCCCGGTGCGCAGGCACGAATAAAAAGCGGATCCAGTGGATGCAATAGCATGGATGCGCCGGCATTCCTGCCCTATTATCTGAGATACCGTGTTTCGCCGTATCCTGCCGTACTCTGCCGCGCTCCGCCGTACTCCGCCGTACTCTGCTGTGCTCTGCCGCGCTCCGCGGCACTCTGCGGCGCTCTGCCGCGCTCCGCCGTGCTCTGCCGCACTCCGCCGTGCTCCGCTGCACTCCGCGGCGAGATAGGGAACAAAATATTGATCTGCGACGTTTTTTGCTAAATTTGCCGCGTCTCACGGAGAGATCGCAGTGTTTTTTCTCTGCTGCGACGCATTTTGCCATGGGCTCAGGTCAGGTGGCCATCTCTCCGCGCCTATGCCTGTGCTTGTACCCTCACCTGTGTCCGCGCCAGTACCTGTGTTATCTCATATCCGAGGAGGAGGGGCCACATCGTTCAAGGAAATCTGCAGATGGGAGTTTTCATGCGTAGACCCTGTCCTTCCGCCGCAGGGCCTACGCATGAAAAACATAGACAAGAATCTAAACGGAGTCTTAACACGTGGGACATAGAGCAGTCGAATCAGCAACCTTTTTTGATTTTTGGGGCAAATGTTG
>CAZGED010000139.1:0-4903 GCA_964525085.1 uncultured Senimuribacter sp. | reverse complement strand
CTTTCTGATTGAGTTCTAAGTTCTTTGAAAAGTATATCACATTTTGCCGCCGCTGCATATTCTATAATTGAAACTTTCTAATTGAGGCTTCCTATCGAAGCTTCCTTCCGCAAACAACAATCCAAACTTTGAAACCGAGGTGATAACCATGCCCATGGACACAAGAGAGCTCTTCGCCCGGCTGATCCAATGCGAAGCCGGCGGCGAAGGCACCGACGGTATGCAGGCGGTAGCCACCGTCATCATGAACCGGGCGACCATCGACTACGGAGAATTCTCGCGGGTGAGCCAGGGCGGAGACGTCCGCAACATCATCACCCAGCCCGGCCAATTCGTCTGCATGCGGGAATCCGTAGACGGAAGATATAACAGCCAGAATGTATATAACATGTCTCCCACCCAGGAGCATTACGATATCGTGGATTGGGCCCTAGCGGGAGGCCGTCTGATCGGCGTAGACGGCGCCCTGTTCTTTCACAATCCCTACAGCCCGACCTGCCCGACCTACTTTCCGACCAACGTAGGCGTCATCCACAACAGAGTCGGTGACCATTGTTTTTATCTTCCTACATCTTATTACGCCAACACTTAAATTATCAGTAAAGAGAGGTATACCCTATGCTCACATCTTGCAACGCGAAAAACGGATGCGGCTCCGTATCCGTGACCAATCCCAACTACATGACAAATCCAGGCAACCGCCCTGCGCAGACCCTTCCCTATACACAGATGAACAACTGCACCGCCCATCAGCAGGAAGCCAGACAGGTGGTCCATTACAGCAGCGTGCGAACCGACGACGGGATCCTTCCCACCGGCCGGGGCATGAACGATACCGGACAGCCTGCCATGAATCAGCCTTCTCTGACAGGAGTCGCGGCATCCACAACGCCTATGCCGGACGCGTCATCTATGACTGGTATGTCCGCCATGGCTTCCATGTCGTCGTCGACGGATCCTGACATCGATCCCACCATAGGGACGATTCCCGGCCAGCCCGATCCAACTGCGGCAACCGGCCGCGGCGGTAGCAGCGTGGTGCCGGAAAGCGTGCTGCCGGAAGCGCCTCAGATTCAGGTTCCTGCCAATCCCCTTCTGCCGCCCGGCTATCAGGAGTTCATAACCTATGAAAATCTGCAGTACTTAAACGGCTTTCTCAGAACTCAGATCGGCAGATACATGCGCGTCGAGCAGCTGATCGGCTCCTCCAACATGGAAGAGCGTTACGGCTTCCTCCTCGCCGTGGGCATCAACTACATCCTGCTGCAGGAGCTGGGAACCGGCAACGTCATGACCATAGATTACTACAGCATCAAATCCCTGTACATCTATTATTCCCAGCCAGCCCTTCCAGAAAACCCCGCCCTGCGGTTTTAAGGCCTGCGGTTCTCAAAACCGCATCCGAAGGGTCTCACGGAACAAAACCTCCTGTGATCACCTGTGACGGCAGACTGACCTGTCACGGGGAGAAGAGCGGGAGGTTTTGCCTGCATTTTTCGCACACTGCCCCGAATCCTCAGAAATTCCCGTTGTAAATTAACCGGAGAGTGTGTATAATGAGAACGGTGATTTTACCAAATTAAGAAAGGACAAGACATATGAAAAGAAAACAACTTCTCAGTTTAACCCTAACCCTAGCTTTAGTCTTCACCACGGTATTCTCCGGTACAGAAAGTATCTTCGCAGGAACTGCCGTCAGCGCTTTCGGCGGCACAGTAACCAGCGGCGGCACTGTCAAAGCCTCTATTGAAGCCCAGGATGTCAACAAAGTAACCGATAGCACCACGGTTAAATACACCGCTAAAATGACAACAGGCACAGACAATATAGTCATCATTCCGGTAACGACCACAAAAGGCGGAACGATCTGCGTTCCGTTGACTGGCATGGAAGTCGGTATGGGCGTGTCAGTGTCCCTGCACTCTACCGCAGCCGCTACCAGCGGAGACACGATCGGTTATGATGAGTTCCTTTATAGTTCCACTGCCAAAGATACACTTTATGCGAAAGTCTCGAAAGCAGGCACCTACTATCTGAAGTTCGAGACAGCTGCTTACAGTGCAGGAGTTCCGCAGTCTGTAGACTTCAGCGTCCTGTTCTACCCTAACGGTGGTACCGTGACAAAGGGAAAGACCTTTTACGGTGCGAGTCCGGAAAACGATCAGGTATCTTACTATAAGGTTACCGTTCCTGGAAACGGCTATCTGACTGTCAGCTTTCCGGAAAGACTGGAAGATTACGCTTCTTACAGCATCAAGCTTACGAATTCTAAAAAGAATTCCCTATTTCCAAGCTTCGAGTACATTTCTTCCAGCGATGGTTATAAGACTCAGATTGGTGTTAAGAAGGGGACCTACTATGTAGCCGTTAAATCCTACGAAGATGCTTACGGTATAAAAATATCATTTACCAGTGTGACAGAGAATAGCGGTACTACTAAGAGCAAAGCGAAATCCATAACCAAGGGCAGTACTAAGAAGGGCATCATCACCGTGACCCAAAACGACTCATCCGGTGACTGGTACAAGTTCAAGATCACCAAGACTCAGTACGTGAAATTTAACGTAACTACACTGAGCAGCGGCGGTGGCGGTTTTGGTGGGTTGACATTTGCCATCTATCAGGCAGGCAGGAGTTATCCATTCTTCACGGAGAGCCTTTCTGGTAACAATTCTGTTTCAATCCAGCCATACACTTACGGTTCCGGTACAAAGCTGAAGCCAGGCACTTACTATATCAAAGTATCCAAGTACAGCTACGGCAACGGCTATTATAAGATCAAGTGGCTCAAATAGCTTCTTTGTCCATTGATAACAAACCCACAGCAAAAAATACGGAGGCCGCGGGCCGCAGCGCTTTTACCGCTGCGGCCCGCGGCCGATCCTTATCTGCCTAAATCTGCCTAGCAGCAGTTGCAGAAGATGATGACCAGCAACAGGAAGAAGAACAGTAAGCTGCAGTCCACTCCGTTTTCGCCGCGATTCAACAATCCACAATGATTTGACATAGTTTTCACCTGCTTCTTTCATAATTTTACTTTAGCATATGAAAAAACAGGGTGAATGGTTCCACCCTGCTTGCATCATTTTTATCTCTGTAGATCGCCGCCGGACAGCACGTCGTCGTAAACCGCCCGGCTGCCGCCGATGAACTTCGGCCGCGTTCTGGCGCACACCACATGGGCTTCCCCGATCTGCCTGACGGAGATCCGCACCGGTACGGCTACCTTTTTCAGATGCATGCCGATCAGCGTGTCGCCGATGTCCATGCCCGCGTCCGCCTGTATGGTTTCCACCGCCACCGGATGGACCGCGTTCTGATATACCGTCATGGCGAAGGAGCCGCCCGCATGGAGCTGCGGCACCACGTTGACGATCTCCGTGCCCGGAAGCAGCGCTTCCTTTTCCACGATGACCGCCCTGTTCAGATGTTCACAGCATTGCGCAGCCAGATAGATGCCCCTTTCCTTCAGGATCGGGAAGACGCCGTCGTATACGGCTTTTGCCGCATCGAGATCAGAGCCTTTGCCGATGCGGGCGCCTTTGATCTCGCTGGAAGAGCACCCGATCAAAAAGATGTCTCCGGCAGAAAGCCGGGCCGTCTCCAGCAGTTCTGTCACCGCTGCCGCCGCCTGCGCTCTGATTTCTTCATATGTCATTTCTATCACCTTCTTATAGATATCGTTATCTTGTGTTTCCGCGCGCCGGGTCGTTCCCCAGAGTGCGCCCTTTGACCTGAACCGTATTACCGGCATATATCCGCAGCGTCCGTACCATACTAAGCAATCATGCCATACGAAACATCCGCGCCGTACTAAGCTGCCATGCCGCACAAAGCGGCTGCGCTATACCAGGCGTCCGCGCTTACACGTTCCAGCTGGCCAGATAAGCCTCCTGCTCCTCTGTCAGTGCGTCGATCTCAATGCCCCAGGCCGCCAGCTTCCGTCTCGCCACCAGATCGTCGATCTCGCCGCTGACGTCGATGACCGCCTTACCCAGTTCCTTGTAATGGTCCTTGATATATATGGCGGAAAGGGCCTGAACCGCGAAGCTCATATCCATGATCTCCGCCGGATGTCCATCCGCGGCGGCGATATTGACCAGCCGGCCCTCGCCGATGACGTTGATCCACCTGCCGTTTGACAGCTTGTAGCCCATGATGTTCTTCCTGGTTTCCTTTTTCTCCACAGCGGCGGCTTCCAGACCTGCCATATCCACCTCGCAGTCGAAATGGCCGGCGTTGGTCAGGATCGCGCGGTCCTTCATGGTCAGCATGTGATCCACCGTAATGGTCTTGCAGCAGCCTGTAGCCGATACAAAAATATCTCCCAGCGGCGCTGCCTGCGCCATAGTCATCACGTCAAAGCCGTCCATGCGCGCTTCGATAGCCTTGACCGGGTTGATCTCCGTAACGATCACCTTTGCACCCAGCGCAGACGCCCGCATTGCGATGCCGCGGGAACACCAGCCGTAGCCGACGACCACCACAGTCTTGGAGGCCACGATCAGATTGGTATTGCGCATGATGCTGTCCCAAACCGATTGGCCCGTGCCGTAGCGATTGTCAAAGAGATGCTTGCAGTCGGCGTCGTTGACAGCCACCATCGGGAATTTCAGGATACCTTCCCGTTCCATGGCCTTCAGCCTGATGACGCCGGTGGTGGTTTCCTCGCAGCCACCCCACACGTCTTCCGCCAGATCCGGCCGCTTGGTATGCAGCATGCCTACCAGGTCGCCGCCGTCATCGATGATGATGTTCGGTTTGTGAGACAGGCACATCTCAATATGCCGGTCGTACTCCTCCGCCGTCGCGCCGTGGTACGCGTAGACCGACAGACCGCTGTCAGCCAGAGCCGCGGCCACGTCGTCCTGGGTGGACAGAACGTTGCTGCGCGTTACAGACA
>CAZGED010000138.1:0-4909 GCA_964525085.1 uncultured Senimuribacter sp. | reverse complement strand
GCGCCACCAATGCCGACCTGCACGGTATGGTGCAGGAAAAGACCTTCCGGGAGGACCTGTTTTACCGGCTCAGTGTCTTTTTGATCCATCTGCCGCCGCTGCGTGAACGACAGGAGGATATCATCCCGTTGGCGGAGAGTTTTCTGCAGGACCTCAACGAAAAATACGGAACCCACAAGGTCCTGGCCGATGTTACTGTGGAGACCATGTTAAAGCATCGATGGCCCGGAAATATCCGGGAGCTTCGGAACGTGATGGAGCGGATTTTTGTGGTCAGCCCGGGAGACGAGCTGATCTTTACCCCTGTCCCGACGGCGGATTACGCGCGGGAGGTTTATCGGGGACAGGGTAGACAGGATGAAGCGGCACAGTACGACAGCTTGAAATCCTATATGGACGCCATGGAACAGCGGTATATCCATCAGGTGCTGGAAAGTTGCGGCGGGCGTGTCGGCGAGACGGCAGAAAAACTGGGCATCCACCGCAGTGTGCTGTATCGGAAATTACATAAAAAATAGAATAGTTGTGAGAAACAGACATGTTGTTTTTTTGAGACGTTAAAAGTCTTAGATTTGCAACATGTTGTTTTTTTGCACCAAACGAAAAGCGGGAGGAAGGGAACTGGTACGATGTCGGGAACGTCTGAAAATGAGGATGTGCAGGGCGGTTAGGAGAGGAGTTCTGAAGTTGGCACGGTCTTTGCTAATTTATCAGATTGAAGAGCGGGCGCCCGGGAACCTGCTCTTGAAGAACCATAGAAGACGAAAGGAGAAATGAATATGGCTAATATCAAGAATGTCCTGGTCATGGGCGGCGGACTGATGGGAAAGAGCATCGCGTTTGTCGCTTCCTCTGTGAAGGAACATCAGGTCACTGTTTATGATATCAATCAGGTGGACGTGGATGCGGGTATCCGCACCATTACCAAACAGCTGGTGGACAAGGACATCATCTCTGAAGAAGAGCTGGCGGAACGCCTTTCCAGAATTCATTTCACACAGGAGATTGACAGCGAAGGCGTCAAGGGCGCGGATCTCGTCATTGAAGCGGTATTTGAAGATATGAATCTGAAGCAGGAAACCTTCGCCAAGCTGGAAGCCCGGTGCAGAAAGGACTGTATCTTCTGTACCAACTCCTCTGTCATGAGTCCTTCCGAAATTTCGAGAGATCTGCAGTACCGAAACCGTTTTGTCGGAACTCATTTCTGGAATCCGGGCCATCTGATCCCGCTGGTGGAAGTGGTGAGAACCGATGCCACCGATGATGAGACGGCCAATACGGTGATGGACTTCATGACAAGGATCGGCAAGAAACCTGCGCTGTGCAACAAAGATGTGCCGGGCTTTATCGCCAATCGAATGCAGCATGCTCTTTGGAGGGAAGCGATCTCTATCGTAGAACACGGTATTGCGGATGCTGCCACCGTAGACATGGCGGTGAAGAATTCCTTCGGATTAAGGCTGCCGCAGCTGGCGCCGCTGGAGAATTCCGATATGGTGGGAACCGACCTGACCTTCAATATTCACGACTATGTGCTGGACTATATCGAAGATTCCCATAAACCGTCTCCGGTTATCGAAAAGATGGTGGAGGAAGGCAAGATGGGCTTTAAGTCCGGAAGCGGCTTCTACGAATGGGATGATGAAAAGATTGCAAAGTGCAATGCAGACCTGAACAATTACCTGATCAGGATGCTGTATGGCAAATAAAAGGAGTGAAATCACATGTCTAACTTAAAAAACAAAAGGATCATTACCGTTGCGCCGACCGGCGCCTGGCCGAAAAAGGAGAACAATCCCAACGTTCCGATGACGCCGGCGGAGATCGCAGAGGACGTCTATGACTGCTGGCAGGCCGGAGCGGCCATCGCCCATATTCACATGCGGGATGATGCAGGAAACGGAACCATGGATCACAACAAGTTCAGAGAGACGGTGGAGCTTCTGAAACAGCATCATCCGGACTGCGACATCATCATCAACATGACGACCTCCGGCGACATCTATGCGACAGATGAGACCAGAGTGGAGCACGTAAAGGAACTGAAGCCGGAGATGGCTTCCTACGACTGCGGCTCCATGAACTGGCTGAACAACGCTTTGTTCATCAACAGCCCGTCTTTCCTGGAAATGTGCGGAAAACTGTTTGAGGAATGCGGTACCAAGCCGGAAATCGAAGCCTTTGATCCGGGCATGATCGCCAACGCCGCTTATTACGTAAAGAAGGGAATTCTGAAGGAACCTCTCCACTTCCAGTTCTGCATGGGCTGTGCCAACGGCATTCCGGGTTCGATGAAGAATCTGCTCTTCATGAAGGAAACTGCTGACGAGCTGTTTGGCAAGGGAAAATACACCTGGAGCACCTTCGGCGTCGGCCATAGTGCCATGGAAGTCATGTACGCGGCCATTGCCATGGGAGGCAATATCCGGGTCGGCATGGAAGACAACGTCATGTATCAAAAAGGGCAGCTGGCCGATTCCAACAGACAGTTTGTGGAGAGAGCCAAGAGAGTCATCGAAGAGTTCGGCTGCGAAGCGGCAACGCCGGATGAAGCGAGAGAGATTCTGGGCTTGAAGGGCTGACCTTGCACAAAACAGGATTTCCAAATCCATACTTAATCATAATGTTCGATCTTTCTGTTTGTTTGCCGGGCTTCGGTCCCTGATCGGAGATCCGGCACAGGGAAAGACCGTCAAAAGGAAAGGAGTGTAAAAATGCCAAACGCAAACGCAAACGCAACACTTGACAAGGGTACTCCGCTCTGGAGACTCTCCAAAAAGTTCCAATACGCAGCTGACAGGATCATCCCGGATTCACTGGTGTTCTGCCTGATTCTGACCTTTGTCGTATTTGTTCTCGCACTTATTTTAACGGGATCCAATCCTTTGGATCTGTGTACATACTGGTTTAACGGACTGTGGACACAGAATGAATTCGCCTTCCAGATGGGCATCATGGTCATCACCTGCGCAACCTGTGCGAAAGCGCCGCAGGTGAAGCACGTCATGAACCGTCTGGCAAGCAAAGCCCATACGCCGGTCGTGGCGATGATCTTGCTGGTTGTCTTCGGATTTATCACCAGCTTCATCAACTGGGCATTCTGTACCGTGGTAGGAGCGATTTTCGCCATGTATCTGGCAAAGAACGTAAAGGGTATGCACTTCCCGTTGATGCTGGCTGTAATCTACACCTGCATGGTATTCGGACAGTGCTTGGGGCCTACAGCTTCTGTTTATGCGCTGCTGGCGACAGAAGGAAACTTCATGGAAGAAACCCTGGGCGTGCTGACACAGGATGTCACGGTCTACAATCCGCACAATGTGGTAATTTGGGCTATCTTTGCTGTGATCCTGCTGGTCATTGCGCTGGTTACCAAACCGCCAAAAAACGAGATCGTAGAGCTTAAGACAGAATTGGACGAGGAAGACGTCAATTACGATGTGACGAGCAGAGAGACGCCGGCCGACAAGATGAACGGCGGCAAGATCTTCATGTACATCATCGGCATCGCAGGCGTGATCGTCATCGTCAGAGAATTCGTGGAAAAAGGATTTTTGGGCGCATTGTCCATGAACCTGATCATTTTCCTGTTCATCGTTGCCAACTGCTTCCTGTACAAAACGCCGAGAGCCTTCATCGAAGCTTACAAAGACAACATGAAGCTGGCTTGCGAAGTAATCGTACAGTTCCCGTTCTACGGCGGCATCATGGGAATCATGCAGGATTCCGGACTGGCACAGGTTATCATCGCGGGTATCGTGAGCATCGCCAGTGCTAAGACCCTGCCAATCTTCTCCTATATCTCGGCCTGTGTTGTAAACCTGTTCATCCCATCCCAAGGCGGACAGTGGATCGTTCAGGGACCGCTGCTGATAGAAGCTGCGGAGGAGCTGGGCGCGAACAAGATCGATGTCATCAATGCCTTTGTATACGGCGATGAATGCACCAACCTGCTGCAGCCGCTGTATCTGATCCCGATGCTGTCTGTGGTAAACATGAAGCTGAAGGATGCATGGGGCATGTGCGCATTTATCTGCCTGTTCTGGGTCATCGTCATTGTACTCGGTTACCTGATCGTTCCGGGACTGATCCCGATGGCAGGCATTTAAATGACCTGGGGCGTCAGTCTGATGTACTACCACTGTGATCGCTGCGGCAAAAAGTTCAAATATCCCCTGGATCTCATGACTGAGTTCGGAGAGGATTTTGGGAGATGCCCCGATTGCGGCACCATGGGCACCTATGAATATGACGGGCCCAGACGAAAGGACGACCGGGACTACTTTGAGGTAGAGGAGTAGCCGTCAAAGATCAATAAAGACCGTAAGACGCGGGAGGGATCGGCCTTCCCGCGTCTTTTGGCAGTATGCCGGGTCCGGTCCTGCACGGCTCTGGACATTGACACGAAATGATGCTAAAATAAGACATACAGCAAAACGTTTTTTTATCACGGGAAAAGGATTGTCTGCCGCAGGAAAGTGCCGAAAGGAAAATGACAAAGATCAGATTGCGGCTGACAGACAGAGGAAACATGACTTTTCAATATTACTGGTTGAACAGCCGCGACTTTTTCGCCATGGAAGCGGAAGGCCTGGACCTGGGGTTTGACCTTTACTCTCCGGGGCATCTGATTTGGCTTGCGGCGATCACCGCAGCGGCATGGATTCTGGGAGGATGGTATAAGGGACTGAAGCCTCAGAGGCGCGGGCAGGTACGGAAAATCTTTGCCGTTGTACTGATTCTTTCAGAGATCTATAGGGACAGCGTCCTTGCCATAACCGGCAACTTCCGGGCGGAATACCTGCCTTTTCACCTGTGCAGCTTCTCGATGTTCTTTATCCTGATCGATGCTTTTGCACCTGAGCAAAAGGTGACCGGCCAGTTCATCGCTTACGCCTTCCTGCCCGGC
>CAZGED010000137.1:0-4988 GCA_964525085.1 uncultured Senimuribacter sp. | reverse complement strand
TGGCCGGCATTCTGGGGGCCAACGCCCTGCTGGGCGATAAGCTCACCAAGCAGCAGATGCTGACCCTGGCCACCGCCATTGAGGGCCACCCGGACAATGTGGCCCCCGCCATGCTGGGCGGCTTTGTGACCAGCGTTTACGACGAGGGCCAGGTGTACAGCGTGAAAAAGGCCATCGACGAAAAGCTGGCCTTTGCGGCCTTTGTGCCGGATTTCCGCCTGCTGGTTCAGGTAAGCTTTCAATTCGGCTTCCCGCAGCATGGCCTTTTTTTCGGCATAGGCGGAATAATTGCCCTGAAAAACGGTAACTCTTGTATTGTCGATTTCGATGACCTTGGTGACTACCTTATCCAGGAAATACCGGTCGTGGGTGATCATGAACACCGCGCCTCTGTAACCGGCCAGAAACGTTTCCAGCCGGCAGATGACGTCCGCGTCCAGGTGGTTGGTCGGCTCGTCCAGGATCAAAAGGTTGCTGTCCGCAGTCAGCGCCGCCGCCATGGCAACTCGTTTTCTCTGACCGCCCGACAGCTGGCCCATCTTCTGATCAAAGTCGTTGATGCCCAGCTTTGTCAGCATGGCCTGGCACCGATACGGTTCGTAGGGCCTGCCGGCGGCGTTCAGATAGGCCGTCGCCTGCTCCAGGGCAGTCAGCTCGGAATCATAGGGCGGGTTCTGCGGCAGGTAAGCGGTCCGCAACTCCCGGGACCTGGTAATGCTGCCGCCCTCAGCCTCCATGGTTCCCGCGATGATGTTCAGCAGGGTGCTTTTGCCGGTGCCGTTGACGCCGATCAGGCCGATCTTGTCCGTATCCGCGATGGACAGGCTGATGTCGGTCAGAAGTGGTTTCTCTGTATAGGATTTTTTGATATGTTCCGCGTTAAGTAAAATCATGGTTCTATTATAGCAAAAAAACTATGGGTTCCATCGTTCTCCTTTTATTCTCCCATAACGAATTTCAACGTTTGACGTATTCCGCATACTTCTTACATTATACTTGTTTGTACCTGTTTTTTCAACCGCAATATGGGCAAATGCACCGCCGTCAAAACAAAAACTGACAGCCTGTCGAAGGTGCTGTCAGTCGTATTTGCCATATGCAAACGTATGCCGTCGTATGCAGCCATATGCAATCGTATGTAATATTGAAACTCAGCCTAAATCGCGCATATCTGGACCTGCACTACTGCAGCTTCACGATGCGGCGCAGCTTGTTGGTCAGAACCAGCGCCAGCGCCATCTTCAGCAGATCCGGCACGATAAACGGGATCACGCACCAGCCCAGCACCGCCATCAGCCCGATGGCTCCGGTACTTTTCGTATAGACCGCCATAAACCAGATGGTTCCAAACACGAAGTAAATCACCATGGCGCAGAGCATGGAAACGATCAGCGCCCAGGTCTTGCGCCCGATCAGCTTTTCCAGTCCCCACATCGCCAGTCCGGACAGCAGAAAGCCCACGATGTAGCCTCCGGTGGTTCCCAGAAGAACACCGATCCCGCTGTTAAAGCCGGCAAAAACAGGCACGCCTATGGCTCCCAGCAGAATGTAGATCAGAACCGCGAAGGTTCCCCGCTTGCCGCCCAGCACGCCTACCGTCAGAAACAGACCGAAGGTCTGCAGGGTAAACGGAACGTCCATGGGGATGGAAATCCAGGAACACACCGCCATCAGCACAGCGAACATGGCGATCAGAACCATATCATAGGTCCGCAGCTTATCGGAATGCTTTGTCGTCGTTGTCATCGTCGTCATATCTTACTCCTTTTCTTTCGTCTTTAGAAGTAAGTATAACGCCGCCGCCGTCAATTGTCAACTTTAATTTTCATAAAAGGTGACAATTATGCGGCGACCGTTGCCCGTTTTCCGCGCCGTTTGCGCGCCGCAGCAGCCGCAGCCGGTCGCCAAGGTGGAAACCAACATTCGGGTCAAACTGCCGGCGGAAGCGGCCCGCTTACTCGCTTTTCAAGGCCTGCGCCATAGGCACCTTTTTGATCCTTCTCATGAGAAGCGGACTGATCACCGCGTACGCCGCTATGCCGATCAGCGGCATCTTCCAGAAAATATCCGGCGCCACGTAAAACGGCAGCCATCCGCTCATTCTCTGCATCATCTTGAAGTAGATGACCTGCAGGATCTCATAGGAAAGGGGCAGGGTGACCAGAAGAGACACCACCACGACGACCGCCGTGGCTCTGCCGTAAATGCTGCTGATCTCACCGTCTTCGTAGCCCAGAATCTTGACCATGGAGATGGCCGACGCATTCTTTTCGATGACCATCTTGGCCAGCAGGAACAGGATCAGCAGGTAGATCAGCACTGCGAATCCACTGTACACCGGAAATACCGATCCCATGGAATCGATCAGCTGCTCCGCCATCATATTCAGGTCCTTTTGGGTAATGATCGAGGCCACCGCCTCATCCGGCAGGTCGTCCAGCTTCTCGTTGGAGAAGTACCCCGTATAATAGTCTGCGTCCTCTCCGAAGAATTGGCAAAAGGCTTCCTTTTCCATGAACAAAGCGAATCCGGCCGGGTATTGATAGCTTCCGGCGATGCGGAAAGTATACGTCTCGTCGTCAAAGGGCTCCCGCAGGGTGATCTCGTCCCCCTCCTGAAGGCCGTATTTTTCCAGATACCCGTTGGAGACCAATACGTCCCCCTCCTTCACCGGAAAATCTGCCTGATCCAGATAGGCGCTGCCGGCCTCCACGCCGTAGACGGAAACCCCTTCTTTCAGGTCATTGTCGATCTCCAGGCTGTGGAGCGCATACTTTTCCGCTTCCTGGTTTTCCGTTTCTGCAGGCGCCGCCATCACGTACTGATACCTGCTGAACATGCTCTGCTCCACCGTCTCTCCCTGATGCTCGATCAGCGGTGTCATCATCAAGCCGAACATGAGCAACACATTGACAAAGAGAATGCCGACAAACAGCATGACGTAAGCCCCTTTGTTCTGCAGGATCACGCGAAGCCGGAACCGGTTCAGAAACCGAAAGTCGGGCAGCCGGACCGCCCGCTTTCCCCCGCCGTTTCCGGAAAGCTCCCTGCGAAGGAAATCCAGCGGGCGGATCGACAGCTTCTTCGTCAGTATGATCAGGTTGACCGCCAGCATAATCACAACCGGCGCCGCCGTCGTCAAGGCGAAGGCGTAGCCGCTCCAAAGAGTCTCATATGGCGGCAGGCTGTAGCTACCGTAGTAAAGGTCCGCCATGTAGTCCTTTATGACCGTATAGGCGAAAAGGTTGCCTATGACTGCGCCTGCTACGGTCACGACGACGGGCAGGACCAGGTAGTGGCGGATCAGCATGCCTTTGCTGTAACCTGTCGCTCTTAGCGTTCCGATAACCTGGGCCTCCTGCTCGATAGTATTGCTTATAGTCACCCCAAATACAAAGGCCAGGATAACCATGACGATGTACATCAGCCAGACGATCATCTGCTTGTCACCGCCCATATCGTCCCCAGTAAAGTGGATGGCCTGATTGGTCTTTTCTTCCAGGAAATCTGTCAGCTCCAGTCCACAGGCTGCCGCTGTTTCTGCCGCTTCCTCCAGGGAAAGTTCACCCTTCCAGGCGTAAACGTACCGAGTCTTCCCGCTGATACGGTCAAAGTCCTCCTCACAGGCGATGGAAACGGAGAACCGCTGGGCGTCAAACATGGAATCGGTGTTCTTGCGGAACAGGGCACTGTAATCGGAAAAAGCGGTAAGGCCGCAGACGGTGTAGGTCTCGCCGTCCGCGACGATCTCATCGCCTACATCCAGGCCGTTGTTCTCCGCGTAGAGCCTGTCCAGAGTGATCTCCCCTTCCGATTGAGGCAGCCGGCCTTTGTGCAGGGAAACCAGGTTCACCTGTTTTCTTTCCTTGTACAGGCGCAGGGTATGTCCGTCGGAGGTCTCCGCCTCTTTATACCACAGCGGATAGAGCTCCGCCCCGGTTTCGTCGGAAAGCCGGGTCAAAAACGCTTTGTCCGGCTCCGCGGACAGCTGAAAGTGGCCGTCCTCTATGTTGTACTTCTCAAAGCTCTCGTCGTACGCGTGGATCAGACTGTTGTCGGCAACTAAAAAGCCGGATACACAGCCGATGGCGGCGATGACGAAGATAAAGATAACTGCGTATTTGGCCAGATCCCCCTTCAGCTCCCGCAACAGCCGCTTGCGCAACGGATTCTTCATGGTTCTCACCTACCATTCCAACGCCATAGCCGGCGTTTTTTCTTCATTCCGCATCACGTCACGAATCTGCCCGTCCCGTAGACGGATCACCTGGTCCGCCATGGCTTTGATGGCGTCGTTGTGGGTGACCATGACTACCGTGCTGTGGTATTTCGCGTTTACGTCCTCGATGAGCTGAAGGATATCCTTTGATGTCCGGTAGTCCAGGGCACCGGTAGGCTCATCACAGAGCAGAATGTCCGGATTCTTGATGATAGCCCGCCCGATGGAGGTCCGCTGTTGCTGCCCGCCGGAAAGCTGGCTGGGTATTTTATGCTGATGCTCTGTCAGGCCCAGCGTTTCCAGAAGCTCGTCCATGTCCAGCGGCCGGTCAGACAGATAAGCGCCTACCTCGATGTTTTCCCGCACCGTCAGGTTGGATATCAGATTGTACTGCTGAAAAACATAGCCCAGATGCTTTCTGCGGTATCTGGTCAGCGCCTTTTCCTTCATATCCCTCGTCTTTTCCCCGTCAATGGAAACATAGCCGCTGTCAGCGGTCTCGATACCGCCGATGATGTTAAGCAGTGTAGACTTGCCGGAGCCGGAAGGCCCCAGCAGGACACATATCTCCCCTTTTTCCGCCTCCAATGAGATCCCTTTTAAAACTTTCACTCGATTTTCCCCGCTTCCGTAGGACTTATCGATTCCTTCCAGTTTCAAGAACAAAGTATTCCCTCCCATGGTAAAAGCCCGGCACGCCTGATTATTGTTTGCAGGCAGCACCGGGCATCGTTTTTTATGTGGTTTGTAGTAGATAATCAGCAGATAC
>CAZGED010000136.1:0-5012 GCA_964525085.1 uncultured Senimuribacter sp. | reverse complement strand
AACCCGGAACAGCAGAAGATGGCCCAAATCACCAACAAAGACAAGCTGGCCGGGTCGCTGGCGGACGCCATGAAGGGTGCGGACATTCTGATCGGCGTGTCCAAGCCGGGCATCGTGACCCAGGATATGATCCGCTCCATGGCAAAGGATCCGATCGTCTTTGTCATGAGCAATCCGGTGCCGGAAATCATGCCGGACCTGGCAAAGGAAGCCGGCGCGGCCGTCGTGGGTACAGGCCGCAGCGATTTCCCGAACCAGGTCAACAACGTCATCGCATTTCCGGGCATTTTCCGCGGCGCCCTGGATGCCAGAGCGCCGAAGATCACCGAGGAGATGAAGGAAGCAGCGGCGAGAGCCATTGCAGGCGTGATTCCGGAAGAGGAGCTGCGCCCAGATTACGTATTACCGGACCCGTTCAATCCACGGATCGTGGAGCGGATCGCAGAAGCCGTTAAGGCGGAGGCTGAAAAAACAAAAAAATGTTAGGATATGGAATCGGATATATAGGACAGGGAAGTTCTTACAACTTCATGTCAGCCTATTTTGTCGTATTCTTGACAAACTGTGTAGGACTGGGTTCCGGCGTCGCAGGCGCCATTACCTCCATCGCGCTGCTGGTGGAGGTGGCTGCCGGTATGATCGTCGGAAACCTGTCAGACCACTGCACTTCTCCTATGGGAAAGCGGAGGCCGTTCATTTTGACGGCCTCTATTGTTATGCCCGTGGTCATGGTTTTGATCATGCATACTCTGGATGCGCCTGCGGCGGTGAAAACGGTCTATTATCTGGTCATGAGTGTCTGTTTCCGGCTGGCCTTTTCCACCTTTGAGATTCCCAACAGCGCCTTCGGCGCGGAGATCGCCCAGGGCTATGACGAACGGACCCGTCTCCGGACTCTGACCCGGATCTTTTCTATTATCGGTAACGCGCTTGGGTATGTCATGCCCCTTTTGATCCTGGATCTGTTTCCGGAGAACCAGGAGGCCGGCTGGCAGACCATAGGCATCATCCTGGCCGCGGGATGCTTCGGAAGTTGGATGTGCTCCTTCCGGATGACCAAAAGGGTTTCTGTCGTCAGCGGCGAGCAGTCCGGCGGGAAAAAGACCGGCGTGGTGAAGGAGATCCTGCTCAATTATCTGGAGCTTTGCAAACTGCGGGCTATGCGCCATTTGATCGTCTACAAGGCGTCTTTTGCCTGCGCCTTTGCTCTGTTCAACATCGGGACGATTTACTATATGAAGTACAGCCTGGGATTGGATAACCGCTATTCCTCCTATATGTACGCGCTTTCCATTTTGATCTTCATCGTTACGACGCCCGTGGCAAACCGCATGGCGCTTCGGTTTGGAAAAGCGAACCAGCAGATGATGGCCATGGCCTTTTCGGCATGTATCGGTTTTGCCGTGTTCCTGCTGGCTCCGCGGACGGTGGCCGGCGGCGCGGTTTACATGATCGGCTTCTCTGTCATGCAGACCAGCTTCTGGCAGCTTTCCAGCTCCATCTTCTACGACGTGGTGGAGGTGGACGAGTATGTCAACGACAAGCGCCGGGAGGGTGACATTATGTCCCTGGTCTCTGTGCTGGGAACGCTGATCACGGCTGTCATCGTTCAGCTCTTTGGCATCCTGTTGGAGCAGTCGGGCTTTGATCCGTCGCTGCAGATTCAACCGGACCGCGTGGTGCTCTTCCTCAACTGCGCTTATATTCTGGCTCCGTGTATCTGCTTTGTCATCGGGTTTGTGGCCCTCAAGCTCTTTCCGATCAACAAGCAGACCTTCGGTTCCCTGGTGGAGGCGCTGCGTCTGCGTCGGGCAGGGGAGGATTACTCGATGTATCTGGAAGATATAAAAAAGGTAATCTGAATGAAGGAAATGTTTGGCATCTGAGAAGAAACCGGCGAAATGCCAAACCGGTGGCAGCGTGGCTCAGACCTGCGGCATGCTGCGCCGCCCTCTAGAACCATTTCTTCTTCTTGAACACGATCAGAAGGACCGCCACCAAGGCGGCGCTCAGGCCGGCGACGAAGGGGTAGCCGCAGTTCCATCCGTATTCCGGCAGGTCCAGATTCATGCCGTACCAGCCGGCGATCAGCGTCAAAGGAAGAAAGATGGAAGTGACGACAGTGAAGACCTTCATCAGATGGTTCTGTTCAATATCGATCTGGGATTGGTAAGCCTCCCGCACCGATTCGATGTACTCCTGAAGGTGCAGGACGAATTCCAGCAGCCGGTCAAACTTCTGGTCGATAAAGGCGAAGCCGGGATCCACGGCCCGAAGTTCGTCGGTGAGAAATTCCATCTGCTCGTAATAGCGTTTCACCTTTAAAAGATCCTTGCGGACCTTTATGATGTCCTGGATCCCGTTTTTGCTGGGACTCTTCTCCATGAGAAGGTTGTCCTCCAGGGAGATGATCAGGTTTTCCAGGGATTCCAGCTTGTAGACGTCGTTTGCCGTCAGCTCCAGCAGGAATTCGTGAAGCTGCAGGATGCCGTCGCCTTCCACGTCTACGTCCCGAAAACTCCGGGCCGCTGACGGGCTGTCTGTGGCTACGATGAAATCGTCTGTGCTGGCGTAGATGCTGACCTTGCGCTGGTCCAGCCAGTGAAAGGTCAGAAAGTAGCGCTTTTCTCCCAGAGCCGCAAAGAAATTGCGGCTCTCATCCATGCGATGGACCAGGGCGCTGCCGGCATATTCTTTTAGTTCTTCCAATTTGTCTGAGGCAAGCAATTCTTTCATAGGACTTATGATGTCCCAAAACAGAACCGATTATGTCCGGACATGCGTCCTTTTAAACCCGGATAAAGCTGAAGTTCCATGCGCCCGGCCGCAGAGCGTGCGCTTCAGACGAAGACGATCTGCACGTTGCGGCAGTTGGTCAGATATACCAGGGACGCGTAGTTGATGCCGAATTCGACGATATCGCCGGGCTTCAGGCTGCGCGCGGCATCTTCAACGTCCAGAATCGTGTGATCAGAGGAAGCGCCGATGACTTCCACGCCTTTATCCTTCGGAAAGATCTCTTCGATGCTGCCGTAATCTACCTTGCCGATACCCAGCAGGGCTCTCTTCCGGATGCCTCTGTCCACATACTCAGGCGTGTGTCCGAAGGCGTCGATAGAAATCTTGCCTACCGGGTGAGACGGTTTATCCCTGACCTCGATGACCTCGGCTTTCAGCGTATAGACGTCCTGATGCAGCCAGCTCATGTCATAACCGTAGAAGAGATCGAGGTCCCGGGCCAGCAGGATGCCTTCCCCTACCCGAAGCAGGTTGATCCGCTTCGGCAGATCTTTGTCGAGAATCCTCATCAGAGAGGAGGTCGCACCGCCGGAAATGTACGTCAGCTCCCTGCCGATCCTCGCTTCGATGTTTTCTGCGATGGCAACCAGCTCGTCCAGCTTGTCAGCCGTCGCCTCGATGCTGCCGTAGCAGCCGAGATTTGTGCCCACGCCGGCCAGCTCCAGATTTGCCAGTTCTTTTTCCACCAGGACGGCTGCGTCTGCCATCTCGTCCTTATCCCAGAAGCCTTCCCGCAGATCGCCCAAATCTGCCACAAGGATGACCTTGTGGATTTTATTCTGTGCTGCCGCCGCCTCATTGAGGGCTTTCAGCACGGATATCTCGCTGTTCAGACTGATGTCGCAAAGTCTGACGACTTCGGGCAGTTCGCTGAGCATCGGCACCCGGAGCAGCAGGCAGGGCAGATCGATGCCGTAATTTCTGGCATCCTCGATCTGCTCCAGCCGGGAGGATGCGATCATTTTTGCACCGCCTTCTTCAAACATTTTCGCACACGCGGGAATTCCGGTGGTGCCTTTGATGACGCCGGCAATGTCGACGTGGAAAGCCGCACATTTTTCCACTACGGCGGCCACGTTTTCCTTCAGATACTGCAGGTTGATCTCTAACCTCGGATAGCTTTGTTTCACCATGACTGGTTCTCCTCTCTTGATTGGAATATAACTCTATTTTACATCAAAAAGGTGCCTGCGTCTACTAAGAAAGGTGGCGGACCGCCGGCCGTTTCATTCTGACCCCTAAAAACAAAAGACTTTTTTGCAAAAAAAATGGCCAACGCTGACAGAATGTGATAAGATGGTGTGAGAAGTTCTTCTCCATACCGATTCCGTGAAAAAGCCATGGAATGGGCATATGACCAAAAAATAAGGTGGCAGCGATGGCTTGTCACCTTGTTTGCAGCAGGGGGAAGACAGAGGCAGAGCAGGCCCATGCAGGCACAGGAGGTTGAATCTATGATCAACAAAAAAATCACGATCGGAGAGGCCGCGGTACAATCCCTGGCCGAAAAACGCTTTATCCAAGCCTGCGGTTTTGATTTGCTCAGAGAAAGGGACCGACGTATGATGGAGACGGGCGCAAAGGTTCGGGATGACGGCATGGACGGCAGGGGACTCAAAGCCTTGGTGTCCTTTTATGGACCGGAGCATTTTTTTGACGGCGCTGTCAGGATCGGTGAGACCGTCGTCTCCTGCAATTACTTTGATCGGATCCCGCGGGAAGCCGTGGAGGGCGTCTATTTCTACCTGCTGACCGCAGGAGCCTGCCCGTCGCCCCGGGAGGAGGATATCATGGAGAGCCTCTATGCCGATATCTGGGGGACCAGTTACGTGGAAGCCGGCCTTCAGCTTCTGAGGGAACAGCACCTGAAGCGGGATATGGCAGAACGGTTTCCTGGCAGGCAGGTCTGCCTGTCAGAAGAATTCGGACCCGGATATTTCGGCATGTCCGTCATCGAGACGAAACGATTCTTTTCGATTCTGGACGCGGCGGCCATCGGCGTCAGCGTCCAGGACAGCGGGCTGATGATACCGCAGAAGACCTGCACCGGCCTGTACCTTGTATATAACAGAACGGATCTGAAGGCGGAACCCGGCTGTATACGCTGCCTGGGCAGTACCGGCGGATGCCGGTTCTGTGCCATAAAGGCGAAGCCGGCCGAATCGGCGAAATCTATGGAGGAAGCATGAAAGCATGAAGATCACATTTTTACC
>CAZGED010000135.1:0-5066 GCA_964525085.1 uncultured Senimuribacter sp. | reverse complement strand
GGAGAAGCTGCAGAGTTTCCTTGACCGGCGTGCGCCAGGGAGGAGTCCCTATTCGACGCCGAGGAAGGAAGCGGACCGGCCGGAATTCTTAAGCGGCCTTGTGGGTAACGTGACCTGCGGCGCGCCGATTTGCGCTGTGATCAGGAACACCAATACCCGCTCTCAGGATTATGACAACCTGCGGGATGTGCCAAGACCAGGCCATGCGGACTATACCGCCCACATCAAATACGGCGGTTATGAGGACGTCAGCGGCGGCGGGCATTTCTCCGGCAGACTGACGGCACCCCTGTGCATCGCAGGGGGTATTTTGTTGCAATTATTGGAACAGGATGGCATCGTTGTCAGCGCTGAGATCAAAGAGATCGGCGGCAGTGCGGAAGATCCGTATGGACGGATCGAAGAAGCCAGACGCCGGGGCGACTCGGTAGGCGGCATCATTGAGTGCGTTGTGGACGGCCTCCCAGCCGGTATCGGCGGACCCATGTTTGACGGAATTGAGAACAAAGTGGCCCAGGCAGTCTTTAGCATCCCTGCCGTCAAAGGAATCGAGTTCGGCAGGGGATTTGAAGCGGCCCGTATTACGGGAAGCGAAAACAACGACGCATATTATTACGACGGAGGGAAGGTAAGGACCCGCACCAACAACCACGGGGGCATTCTCGGCGGCATCAGTTCCGGTATGCCGGTGGTCTTCCGCGTGGCGTTCAAACCGACCCCGTCCATTTCCATAGAACAGGACAGCATCAGCTATTCCCGAGGGGAAGACGCAAAGCTGGTTGTCCGGGGCAGACACGATCCGTGTATCGTGCCCAGAGCCGTACCCTGCGTGGAGGCAGCGGCGGCCATCGCCATATATGATTTGATAAAAGGAGAACAAGGACAATGACTATGACTTTAGATGACTATAGAGCAAAAATCGACGAAATCGATGCAGAAATCGTAAAAAAACTGGAAGAGCGCATGAGAGTGGCGGAAGAAATCGCCAAATACAAGAAGGAACACGACCTGCCAGTGCTGGATGCCTATCGTGAAAGAGAAAAAAACGATCAAATTACAGAAATGGCATCAGATGATATGGCATCTTACACAAAAATATTATATAATACTGTTATGGAGCTAAGCAAGGATCATCAGAGAAAGGTCACCCAGACCGAATCTGAAGTGGTCAGGGATATCAAGAAGGCGCTGGAAGAGACGCCGAAGGTATTCCCGTCCAGGGCTACCGTGGCCTGCCAGGGTGTGGAAGGCGCCTATTCTCAGCAAGCCTGCGAGCGGCTGTTCAAGATGCCGAGGATCATGTTCCTGAAGAACTTCAACGGTGTGTTCGCGGCCATCGATCAGGGGCTGTGCCAGTACGGCATCCTGCCGCTGGAAAACAGCACCGCCGGCTCCGTCAACCAGATCTACGATCTGATGATGAAGTATCATTTCCATATCGTCAAGAGCGTCAAGCTGAAGATCGACCACAGCCTTCTCGCCAAACGCGGCACCAAAAGAGAAGATATCTGCGAGATCTTTTCCCACGAGCAGGCTATCCTGCAGTGCGACAGCTATCTGAAGCACTTCCCGAATGCGAAGATTACCGTATGCGAGAATACGGCGGAAGCGGCGAAGATGGTAGCTGAATCGAACAGAACCGATATTGCCGCTCTGGCCTCCTTCTCTTGCGGACAGCTCTACGGGCTCAATTGTCTGGAAGAGGATGTGCAGGACAGTGGAAACAACTATACCAGATTCATCTGCATCAGTAAGAAACTGGAAATTTATCCGGGGGCGGACAAGACCAGCCTGATGGTGGTGGTTTCCCATACGCCGGGCTCCCTGTATAACGTCTTGTCCAGATTCAATGCACTTGGCATCAATATCTTCAAGCTGGAATCCAGACCGATCCCGCAGAGGGACTTCGACTACATGTTCTACTTCGACTTCGACTGCGAAGTGTACTCGGAAGAGTTCATCAGGCTGATGAACCAGCTGGAGGAGTTGAGCCAGGAGTGCAAGTATTTAGGAAGCTATATGGAGATTTAGAATGAAAAAAATTGGATTGATCGGGGGAAAACTGGATCACAGCTATTCTCCAATGATTCATGGAAAGTTCGGTGATTATCCCTACGAGTTGTGCGAGATTGAGGAAGACGCCCTTCAGGAGCTGCTTGCGGATACGTCCTATGGCGGTTTCAACGTAAGCATTCCCCATGAGAAGGCGGTGATGAAGTTCTGTGACGAGCTGTCCGAAAAGGCCAGGACCATCGGAAGCGTCAATACCATCGTCCGCGGTGAGGACGGCAGGCTGAAGGGATTTAACACCGATTACGACGGCTTCATCTATTTGCTCGGCTGTACCGGCATCAAGGTAGCGGGCATGAAGTGCATGGTACTCGGCAGCGGCGGCGCGTCTTTGACCGTACAGGCCGCGCTCAGAGATCTGGGGGCTTCGGAGATCGTGGTAATCTCAAGGACCGGAGAGAATAATTATGAGAATATCCAGCGGCACTTTGACAGTGAGATCATCGTCAACACCACGCCGGTGGGCATGTATCCGGGAAACGGGCGCACGCCGGTCAACGTAGATGATTTTAAAAACTGTCAGGGCGTGGTGGACCTGATCTACAATCCAAATAAGACAAAATTGGTGCTGGACGCCATGGAGAAATCCCTGCCGGCAGCCGGCGGTCTGGAAATGCTGGTCGCCCAGGCCAGGAAGGCCAGCGAGCTGTTTACCGGCAGGCAGATCGACGATGAAGAGGTGGAAAACGTCATCGACGAGATTCGCAGCGAGACGCTGAACGCTATCTTGATCGGCATGCCCGGCGCGGGCAAGACCCTTCTGGGCGGCGAGATCGCCAACCGAATGGGACGAGAGTTTGTGGACATCGACGATCTGATTGTAGAGCATGAGGGCATGTCCGTATCGGAGATCTTCGCCCAGAAGGGCGAAGCCTATTTCCGCAGAATAGAGACGGAAATGCTGGAAAAATGCTGCATGAAGACCGGACTGGTCATCGCCACCAGCGGCGGCGTCGTGAAAAAGAAGCTGAACTACAATATTCTCAAGCAGAACGGCATCGTCATCTGGATCAAGAGGGATCTGGATAAGTTGGAGACGGACGGCAGGCTGCTGTCCGAGACCATGTCGCTGGAGCAGATCTATGAAGAGCGCAAGGACGCTTACGCGTACTGGAGCGATTTCTATATCAACAACAACGAGGAGAGAGAATGATGAAGATTCTGGTCATCAACGGGCCCAACATCAATATGCTGGGCATCAGAGAGCCGGAAATATACGGAAAAGCTACCTACCAGGATCTCCTGGCGCTGGTGAAGGACGCGGCTTCCCACCTGGGGGTGGAAGCCGCTTTTTTTCAGTCCAACCACGAAGGCGCCATCGTGGACGCCATTCAGGAGGCCTATGGAAAGGTGGACGGCATCGTCATCAACCCGGCCGCTTACACTCATACCAGCGTGGCTATTTTAGATGCGCTGAAAGCGGTAGGCATCCCGACGGTGGAGGTGCATATTTCCGATGTTTCTGAGAGAGAGGATTTCCGTCAGGTGTCCTACGTGCGGCAGGCCTGCGTGGCCACCGTCATGGGAAAGGGCTTTGACGGCTACGTGGAAGCGATGAAAATCTTATGTGACAGAAGATAGAGCTTTGAAGACAGGGCTTTGAAGAGAGATCTTTGAAAAGAGAGCGTTGAAGACAGGGCTTTTGGATTTTAGTGTCTGCGGGACGGCTCCCTCCGGCTTTGCCGGGGCGGCCTGCGGCGCTAAATTTTGATGTTTTTTGCGAAGGGAGGTATACGAGATGAAGGTTTACTGTTATTCCAAGTGTTCGACCTGCAGGAAGGCTCTCAAATGGCTGGACGAGGCGGGCGCAGACTATGAACTGTACGATATCAAGGAGCAGAATCCGGGGCTGGACGAGCTGCGGGCGTGGCACGCCATGAGCGGTCTGCCACTGAAGCGGTTTTTCAACACCAGCGGCATGATCTACCGGGAAATGGGTCTGTCCGCCAAGCTGCCGTCCATGAGCGAAGAGGAGCAGCTGGCGCTGCTGGCTTCAGACGGCATGCTGGTAAAGCGGCCTCTGGTCATCGGAGAGGATTTCGTGCTGACCGGCTTTAAAGAGGCCGAGTGGAAGGAAAAGGTGCTGTAATGGACTATATGGATCGCGACAGTCAGCTTCGCGAAGTACGGGAAGCTATCGACGCGGGTATGCGGACGAGGCAGTATCTGCAGCAGGCGCTGCGGGAATTGGAGTCTGCTCAGGGCTTCGGATTTGCCGATATGCTGGGCCTGGATCTGATCGGCGGCATAGGCAAGCATATGAAGCTGGCCGGTGCCCGCCAGCAGATGGAGCTGGCCAGAAACCAGGTGGCTGTGTTTCAGAAAGAGCTGCAGGATGTGAACTATGCCCTGGAGCTGAATCTGGAGGTGGGAGGTTTTCTGACCTTCGCGGACTTCTTCCTGGACGGGATTCTGGCAGATGTGCTGGTCCAGTCAAAGATCGGGGAATTGAAGCGGCAGGTGGAAAACGGCCTGTGGCAGTTAAATCGGATCATGGAAGATCTGGCGAGAATGGAAATGGAGATTTTAAACAGGAGATAAAGGAGTGGCGCCGTCCAACGGGGAAAGCGCCCTGATGTACTTCAGCCACAAGATCGAGTCCAATCAGATCTATCTGCTGGACGAGCCGGAGAACAGCCTGTCGGCGGAATATCAGCAGGAGCTGTGCGGCTTCCTGGAGGATTCCGCCCGGTTTTACAACTGCCAGTTTATCATCGCCACCCACTCGCCGTTTCTGTTGGCTATGCGGGGCGCCCGCGTCTACGATCTGGACAGCAGGCCAGTGGCCGTCAGGCGTTGGACAGAGCTGGAAAATGTGAGAAGATATTATGAGTTTTTTAAAGCGCATGAAGAGGAGTTCTATAGGAGTCTATACGGACTCCTTTTTTATTGACAAAACGAACAAATAAAGATATAATTTTAGTAAGATAAATATAAAATTTATATAAAATTTCTACAAGATTTTTATAGAATTTCTTTAATCGCTTTGAGAAGGG
>CAZGED010000134.1:0-5114 GCA_964525085.1 uncultured Senimuribacter sp. | reverse complement strand
ACGGGCAACTCCACCACCAGATTGACGCCGTTCTTAACGGCCTCCTCCGCCCGCGTCCACTTGTCAAAGGCTGCCGGTTCGCCTCGCTGCACAAAGCTGCCGCTCATGACCGCCAGCACCGCATCCGAGCCCGCGGCTTCCTTCGCCGTCTCGATCAAAAATCTGTGTCCCTGGTGAAAGGGATTAAATTCCGCGATAATTCCTAAACATTTCATGTCTCTATCATAACACAAAACAGCACAAAGAAAAAGTCAAGATTCCGCTGATCAGGCCGTGGCTCAGCTTCATGAGAAACAGCCGTCCGAAGGAAATGTCACAGCCGCCCAGCATGCTCATGGACTGGCCCAGTACCGACAGTCCCCCAAAGCTGATGACAAAGGAAATCATCGCCGCCTTTGAAGCCGTGCCGCACTGACACATGGCCAGGCTTCCCGCGCCTACGGTCATTTCCATAAAGCCCTTGGCCATGGCTGCCATTTCCGGCTCGGGCAACAGAGACAGGACACCGGAAAACTGCAGCAGATCCCCCGCGATCATGAAGATCATGATGTAGGCCAAAATCAGACCCACGGACCGGAAACTGTCTAAAATGGCGTCTGTGAGAATGTCGTAATACCGGTCAGTGCGACATGTCTGTATCCCCTGACAGACACCCTTTGATCCCTCCTCTCTGTAAAACAGGCTGTTGAGCAGAGCCGCGGCGTAATGGCTCACTGCCAAAATGACGCCCAGCCGGTGAGACCCCAGGAAGCCGACGCCCACGGACCCGATGAGGAAGGCCGGGCCGGTGACCATGCTGTAGCTGAGCACGTTTTCCAGCTGCTTTCTGTCCAGCCGTCCTTCACGGTAACCGTCGCCGGCGATGCGCGCGCCCATGGGATAGCCGGACAGGATCGCCATGGCCAGGGGATAGACCCTGGAAGGCAGCTTTGCCGCAATGCCGCTTTGACGCAGGAAACCCGCCGCAACAAAAAAAGGCATCAGACACGGCACCACAGCGTTGAGCCACAGACTGATGGCCTCCTTGGACGCCCGCTCTGTCAGTTCGGGGAAGGCCACCATCAGCAGGCAGCACCCCACGGCCCCCGCCGTCACCACTTTGTTTTTCTCTCTGATAAACTTAAAACCCATAGTAGAGAGTATTCCTCCGCCATGGGTTTTATGTCTCGTTTATTCTTCCTCGTTTCGCACGGCGATCTCGTCCTGCCCGTTCTGGGTCCGGTATGCCATGTCTTTGATCTCGTCACGATTGCTCTGCAGCACACCGCCGATCTCCTGGAAGGACTTTTCCAGATTGCCGTACATCTCGCCGAAGTACTTCATGTTCAGCTCGTCCATTCTGGCCTGCATGTCGTAGAGCATCTTATCCACATAATCATATGTACGCATCTTTAGAACCTTGGCATATTCCTCCGCATCCTCACGGATACCTTCGGCCATCTTCTGGGCTCTCAGTGTGATATCGTCGGTTTCCACCAGGTAGTCCGCCTGTTTCTTGGCCTCGACGATGATCTTCTCATACTCGCTCTTGGCCTCGGTCAGGATCCGCTCCTTTTCGTCCTTGACCCACTTGGCCTGCTGCACGTCGTCTGGGAGGCTCAGTCTGATTTCCCTCACGATTTCCAGCAGCTCATTGGTGTCTACCATGATCTTGCCTGTCAGCGGCAAACCAGGGGCTGTATCAATGATATCCTCTATCTCTTCCAATAATTCTAATACTGTCATTTGATCCTCCTATTTTTTCATGCTGTACTTGTCCTTAATTTTCTCCAAGATGATCTCCGGCACCAGCCCGTCTACACAGCCGTTGAGAGAGACGACCTCTTTGATCATGCTGGAGCTGATAAAGGAATATCTGGGGCTTGTCATGAGAAACACCGATTCAATGCCCTTACCAAAGAGACAGGCGTTCATCTGGGCCATCTGTATCTCGTATTCAAAGTCGGACGTGGCCCGAAGTCCCCTCACCACCGCGTTAAACCGGTTTCGGTTGACGTAATCGGCCAGCAGCCCCTGAAAGGAATCCACCGTTACGTTGGGCAGATCCGCCGTCACTTCCTCGATCATCGAGACCCGCTCTTCCTTGGTAAACAAAGGTTTTTTATTTGGGTTTACGATGACGCCGACCACCAGCTCGTCGAACATCTTTGACGCTCTGGTGATGATATCCAGATGACCGTTGGTCATGGGATCGAAGGATCCTGTATAGAGTGCCCGTTTCATGCTTCTGTTCCCTCTCCTTCTGCACGCGCTCCTTCCGCGCGGCATGATGCTGTGATGCCTTCCGCAGCTCCGGCCGGCAAAGTTTCTTCTGGCGCCTTTTCGGCATTCGCGGCCTCTTCATCGTCTGCGGCCTCTTCATCGCCGCCGGTCTCCGCGTGACGGTAGATGCTGACCATGATCTTTCCGTATCTGCGTTCTCTGACCTTCCGCAGGCTGCCCGCCCGCTCCGGCATCTGGTCACGAGCGCCGTGTTCTGCTATTATTATACCCTTCTGGCTCAATAAATCAAGTGTGTCTATGCGCTCCAGGCAATTTTCGTAAAGGCCGGCCTGGTACGGCGGGTCCAGAAAAAAGATGTCCGCCTGCTCTCTGATCCGCGACAGACACTTGCTGTAGTCTCCCGCCAGAACGATGGCTTTCTCCGACGCCTGGCATTTTTTGATGTTGGTCTTGGCCAGGTTCAGGCTGTCCCGGGCGTTATCGCAGAAGTAACAGCGGCGCGCGCCTCTGGACAGCGCCTCCAGGCCAAGGTTGCCTGTCCCGGTAAACAGATCCACGCAGACGGCGTCGTAAACGTCATGCATCAAAAGGTTGAAGATGGCTTCTTTCACCTTGTCTGTGGTGGGCCTGATGTCATCTCCCCGCGGCGTCTCCAATTTCCGCCCTTTATATTCTCCCGTGATGATCCTCATATGTGTATGTCCTCTTTTCGATTTTTCTCATAGGTTCACCGGCATCCGCAGACAACTGCCGATCTCTATCTAAGTAGTATACCAGAATGACAGGATCATCGCAACGAAAAAGGTGCAGATGCTTAGCCAAATTTTACATGACATAGAAACCGCCGTCCGGGTTAAATTAAGAACGTAAACAGGAGGTGAAAACAAATGAACAACAATAACAACAGTTTACAGCAGATGGGTATCAATGTGAAACCCGCATTAAACAATCTGAAGACAGAGGTCGCAAACGAGCTGGGCATGTCCAACTACGAGCAGACTGACAAGGGTAACCTGACCGCAAGACAGAACGGTTACGTCGGAGGCTATATGACCAAGAAGCTGGTCGAAATGGCCGAAAAACAGCTGTCCGGCAAATAAGCCGGGATAACTGGCAAAGACTGTCCCGCGTCTGGCAAAAGCCGCGCTGAGGCAGACACACTGCAGCAGGCGCATCGCAACAAATGCGCTGCTACGAAGGGAAGAAAAGGGAGCTGTCTCTGTATCACATAGAGACGGCTCTCTTTCATTTCCGGCAGACGCTACAGCTCCAGCCGGATGTCTTCACCGAACATCTTCTGTATCCGCTGCTTCAAAGGCTGGACATCAGGCTGCTGCAGCTGTGGATCACTGTCGATGATCTGCTTTGCCGCGTCCTTGGCCTTTTCCAGCACATCGCCGTGGCGAATCAAGTCGCTGATCTGCATCTGGGGCAGTCCATGCTGCCGGGTGCCGAAGATTTCTCCGGGCCCCCGCAGCTGCAGATCTGCCTCCGCGATCTCAAAGCCGTCTGTCGTGGTGCACATGATCCCACAGCGCTCCCGGGCGATTTCGCTGTCGCTGCCGCTGATGAGAAAGCAATAGGACTGTTCGCTGCCTCTTCCCACTCTTCCCCGCAGCTGGTGCAGCTGGGCCAGCCCAAAGCGCTCGGCGTTTTCGATGACCATGACGGCGGCGTTGGGCACGTTGATTCCCACCTCTATGACCACCGTGGAAACCAGCACGTCCACATCGCCTCTGGAAAAGCGGTCCATGATCTGATCCTTTTCCTCCTGCTTCATGGCTCCGTGAACCAGGGCGACAGAAAATCCGGACAGGGTCTTCGTCAGTTCCGCGAAGAGCTCTTCCGCCGATTTGGCGTCCACCTTATCGGATTCCTCAATCAGCGGCGCGACCACGTAGGCCTGTCTGCCCCGCTTCAGCTGTTCCTTCACAAAGCTGTAGACCTTCTGCCGTCCCTTCCGGTCCGTCTGTGTCGTCTTAATCGGAATCCTTCCTTTCGGCATGGTGCGGACCTGCGAGATGTCCAGATCTCCGTACAGGATAACGGCCAAAGTCCTGGGTATCGGCGTAGCCGTCATGACCAGCACATTGGGATTCTCCCCTTTTTTTGTCAGCAGGCTCCGCTGGTTGACGCCGAAACGATGCTGCTCGTCGGTGATAACTACGCCCAGATCCTGAAACGTTACCTCCGGCTGGATCACTGCGTGGGTGCCCACCAGCACCTGAATCCGGCCGCAGGCCAGCTCCTGAAGAACGGCTTTCTTCTCCGCGGCCTTCATACTGCTGCACAGCAGACCCACGGAAATGCCGTAAGGCGAGAGATCCTTTGTCAGAGACGCCAGGTGCTGCTTGGCCAAAAGCTCTGTCGGCGCCATCATCACGCTCTGGCAGCCGCTCTTTGCCGCCGCGAACATGGCCATTTCCGCCAGCACGGTCTTTCCGGAACCGACGTCGCCCTGCACCAGACGGTTCATGGCCTTAGGCGATGCCAGATCGCGGCAGATATCCTGCCAGGCCAGTTCCTGACCTTCTGTCAGGACAAAGGGCAGTCCGGCGCGAAACGGCTCTGCCAGCCCTCCGTCGATGACTTTTCCGCCCTGATCTCTGCGGCTGTCACTTCGGATATAGAACAGGCCCGCCTCCAGGGTAAAAAGCTCCTCGAAGATGAGCCTGTACTTGCTTTCCAGCACCTGGCGGCTGTCGCCGGGGAAATGGATATTGGAGACGGCGTAGGACGGGTCAGCCAGACGATAGGTCTGGGCGATGCCCTCCGGAAGCCATTCTTCCAGATCCTCATACAGGGGTTTCACCTGTAGCTGCAGCTTCCGCATCTCGTTCTGCGAAATGCCCGACACAGCCGGATAGACCGGCAGAATCCCTCTCACATCA
>CAZGED010000133.1:0-5134 GCA_964525085.1 uncultured Senimuribacter sp. | reverse complement strand
TTTTCCATCTGCAGAATTGCCGGTTCATAGCCCTGATCGGCTGACTTTTTCAGCCATTCCTGCGCTTCCCGGCCATTTGCGTTCGAGACTTCTCCGGTCCCCAGTAAAAAGGCATAGACAAACTGTCCCTTAGCGTTTCCTGCCAGGGAAGCTCTTCTGGACCAGTAAAACGCGGCCTCGGGGTTCCTTCTTCCGTATTCCTCCAGAAAGAGCAAAAGAGCCAGATCACCTTGTGCTTCGGGCTGATCCTGCTTCGCGGCACCGCTCAGATGCAGATAAGCTTTTGAGATATCCGCTTTTACGCCGAGAGATCCGGAAAAATAGAGATGCCCCAGTTCTGCCTGCGCATGGCGGTGTTCCTTTTCGGCGGCTTTTTCGTAATAGCTCAGCATTTCTTCCCGATCGGAAGGCAGATCGGTTTCCCGCAGTTTTTTCCGAAAGAACCATGCAGCCTGATAAGCGGCATCGGCGTCTCCCAGATCGGCTGCCTGTTTGAACCATTCGAGGGCCTTGGCCGTGTCCTGCGGCACGCCGTCTCCGTTTAGATACAATCTTCCGACATAATATCCGGAAGCGGGCTCTCCCATGGCGAAGGCTTTTTCATGGTAATACAGGGCCTTTTTTGGATCGATGGGGAAGCCGCATTTTCCGGTCTCATGGTAAAATCCGAGATTGTATGCAGCATCTGCGGATCCGGCTTCGAACGCTGCCAGCAGCAGACGCTGCCCTTTTGCCTGATCTGCCGCTACGCCCCGGCCGTTCAGCCAGGCCGTCGCTACCGCATTTTTCGCATTGAGATCTCCCATGTCTGCCGCCTTTTCACAGTAACGGAAGGCAGCTTCGGGATACCCGTCTTCCCGCAGGGTGCGGGCACATGCTATGCACGCTTCTGCGGTATCAAAGACGGCAGTTCCGTTTCTCTCTTCGACACGCTGCCGGCTTCGACGGTACAGCGCTTTGTAGGAACCCGGATCTTCCTCGCTGATGGCGGCAGCGCGTCCCCAGAGCCGGCATGCCTGTTCAAACTGTCTGGCTCCGTATTCCTGATGACCGGCGTTGATCAGATCCTCGAAGTTCAGCGCCTCCGGATGTTTGCGGCCGGTGCAGCGCAGGCGGATGTAGGAAATTCTGGAGACTACGTCTTTGTCAGACAGTGTGCTGATATCAAAAGAAGCGGCCTTCTCGTAGTAGGTAAAGGCCTTTTCCGTGTCTTTCGGTACGCCATCCCCCGTCTCATACAGCTTCCCGATGTCGATGCAGGCATCCGGCCGCCCGTCCTGTGCGGCGCTTTCGTACCAGCGTAGGGCTTCCTCCGCGTCTTTGGGCTGGAAAATCCCCCGGAGATTCAGTTCTGCAACTCTGATTTTTGCCGAGGGGATGCCTGACTCCGCCGCTCTTTCAAAACAGCGCAGCGCCCGGAAGTAATCGGAGCCTTTGATGTCGTCGTCATAATACAGCTCGCCCAGGGCCTTCCATCCGTAAGGGAATCCTCCTTTGATTGCGTTGCGGTAACATGCGGCGGCCTGTTCATATTCGGCAGAGGCTTCTGTCATATCATCGTATGCCAATATCTGCCGGCGGGCCTCCTTCTCATGTATGTCGCCCAGGTGGATCCATGCATAGCCATAGCCCATGTCTGCCGATTTTTGAATTAACTCCTGACCTTCGTAACCCTTACCCTGATTGATCAGATCTACGCCTTGCTGATAGATCTTTTTAGGATCCTTTTTAAACATCCCCATATGATTTTTCCTTTCTGCAGAGATTTTTTCTACGGATAGTGTAACCTACCTTGCCGTGAAAAAGCAAGAAAAAAATATTTTGACCGCAGGGATGCGCCACGAATCAGGTTTTGGCGATTTTGGGGTGAAAATCGCCAAATTACTGCGTGACAAACGCTGTAAAGTGGTATAGAATGGAACGTGTATAAAAAAGAACAGACTGCTTCCGCCGAAGCGGCCTTGCCTTCCGCGGCTTTTGCGGCCATTGGAGCTTCCGCAGCCGGAGGGCGGTGTTATAAACAGGAGAAAAGGAGAAACATTTATGACAGAGGTGAAAAACCAGATCGTATTGGACTGGGTAAAAGAGATGGCGGAATTGACCAAACCAGACGAGGTCGTCTGGATCGACGGCAGCAAAGAGCAGCTTGAGGAGATCAAAAAGATATCTCTCGCCACCGGCGAAATGATCGAGCTGAATCAGGAAAAGCTTCCTGGCTGCCTGTATTACCGCACGAATCCGAAGGATGTAGCCAGAGATGAGAAGCGAACGGTGATCTGCACCCGCAGAAAAGAAGATGCAGGTCCGACCAATAACTGGGTAGATCCGCAGGAGATGTACGAAAGAATGGGCAAGCTCTTTGACGGTTCTATGAAGGGAAGGATCATGTACGCGATCCCGTTTTCCATGGGTGTGCCGGGCACAGAATTTGCCAAGATCGGTATCGAGCTGACTGACTCTATCTATGTGGTTTTGAGCATGGCGATCATGACCCATGTCGGCGCAGAAGTCATGGAAAGACTTAATGCGGGCGAAGAGTTCACAAGATGCCTCCACTCAAAAGCGCAGATCAATGAGCAGGAGAAGTACATCGCTCACTTCCCTGAGGATAACACCATTTGGTCGATCAACTCTGCGTACGGCGGAAATGTATTGCTGGGCAAAAAGTGCCTGGCGCTGCGGATCGGTTCCTACCTGGGCAAGCAGGAAGGATGGATGGCAGAGCATATGCTGATCCTGAAGATCGAGAATCCGCAGGGCGAAGTCAAATATGTCTGCGGCGCGTTCCCGAGCGCCTGCGGAAAGACCAATCTGGCGATGCTGACACCGCCGGATTACTTCAAAGAAAAGGGATACAAGATCTCCACCATCGGAGATGACATCTCCTGGCTGCGCATCGGCCAGGACGGCAGACTCTATGCTGTCAACCCGGAAAACGGCTTCTTTGGCGTAGCCCCGGGAACCAATGAGAAATCAAATCCGAACGCGCTTCGGACGACACAGAAAGGAACCATCTTTACCAACGTAGCCAGAAACCTGGACGACAATACGGTATGGTGGGAAAAGCTGGACAATAATCCGCCGGAAAACGGAGAGGACTGGCAGGGCAATCCTTGGAACGGAAAGACTTCCGAGGAAAAGGGTGCTCATCCAAATTCAAGATTTACAGCACCGGCAGAGAACTGCCCGACCATCGCGGATGAATTTTTCACCGGCGAAGGCGTTCCCATCTCCGCTATTATCTTTGGCGGCAGAAGAGCAAAGGCGGAACCGCTGGTTTATCAGGCAAAGAGCTGGAATCACGGCGTGTTCATCGGCTCGGCCATGGCGTCTGAAACTACGGCCGCTGCCAATGGGCAGGTAGGCGTGGTGAGGCACGACCCGATGGCGATGCTGCCGTTCTGCGGCTACAACATGGCAGAGTACTTCCAGCACTGGATCGACATGGGCAAGAAGATGACCCATCCGCCGCAGATCTTCCACGTTAACTGGTTCAGAACGGACGAGAACGATGCGTTCATGTGGCCGGGCTTCGGAGAAAACCTCCGTGTCATCCTGTGGATGCTCAACCGTTGCGAAGGAAGCGTAGACGCTGTGGAAACGCCGCTGGGCTTCGAGCCGAAGACGGAAGACATCGATGTTCACGGTCTGGATATTTCCCAGGAAACCCTGGAGAAGCTGCTCCGTGTAGATAAGGACGCGTGGATGGCCGAAATCGACGGCATTCAGGAATTCTACGACAAATTCGAGTGGCTGCCGGAGGAGATCACCGACAGATTTGACCAGCTGAAAAAAGAAATTCAGGAGATGTAACAGATATGGCAGTTGAAAAAGAGAGCAACGGGTATTTCGTTGCTCTCTTTTACGGTGTTATGGGTTTTATCTGCGAGATTTGATTTAGAGTGTTTCTTTCAATATTCTGACGGTTTTTATGTTAGTCTCACCGTCCCTGCCGGGTCAGGACCATGAGCCCCTTATCCGTCAGCGACAGGCCGTATTTGCCGTGACGGCGGCGAGGGCCTCCGGCGGGAGGCATCAGCGCGGCCTTCCGATTTCTCTCCCACCACTACAGCTTCTCAATGCTGTCCAGATCCATGATGAACACCGTAACGCCGCCGGCGTTTTTCTTTACTGCCATAGGCGGCAACATCGCCATCTGCTCACAGCCCGGAGCGGACAGGTTTTGATAGGTGGTCTGCTCCCGGAGGCCGGCGCTCTCCCTTAGTATTTCCAGGACCTGATCGCACTTGGAGCAATCCGTTCCGATCATGACGGTCACGTTTTTCCTGCGGAAGAAACCGCCGGAGGAGTTGAGCACGGTGACGAAAAAACCGTTTTCCGTCAGCGCGCTGATGGCGTCCTCGGAATCGTCGCCGCTGAGCACGGCGAGAATCAATTTCTGCCCTTCTTTGTTTTCCATTCCAGTACCCCTTTCTACCATTTATTATATACTTTCTCCGCGAATCCCATAAAGTCGCGGATTTCAATCACGGTTCCGTCATCCAGCACGGCCTTCCCGCTGAATCTGCCAAAGACCTGATGCTGGTTGGAGCGGATCAGCCAGACGTTGGTATCCGCGTGACGGTCTATGACCGGCAGAAAATCCATGTCGAACCGCCCGTCGTTTGATGTAAATTTCCACGGGGACAGATAGTCCTCCATCATGTCGGCGGTGTCTACGACGATGCCGCTTTCCGTGCAGCAGCTGCCCCGGGATTGGAACTGTTTCGGCTTCATCGGAATGTGGAATTGAACCTGATCCAGTTTGTGAACCTTGTGGTTGTAGAACAGCACGTTTTCCGTGGCCGCCGAGGTATCGCCGAAGCCGTAACCGATGTTGAATCCGAAAGGCACGCCGTCTGCAAGGCCCGAAGCGCTGCCCCAGTACCAGGTGTTCTTGTAGGTCCATACGCCTCTGCCCCAGTCCAGCACCGCGAAGGAGTCAGAAGGATCAAAGGTGTATTCGCGGCCATCAAAGGAGACCGCGCCGCTGGCAGCCATGCAGTTGATCTTCTGGTTAAAGTAAAAGTGGTCCGGTTTCTCCGCGAAAGGGGTAGCGATGACCATGGATTCTCCCTGAGGATCTGCCAGATCGATGCGGCCTTCGATGGGTTTGCCGCCGCAGAAATCCTTC
>CAZGED010000132.1:0-5135 GCA_964525085.1 uncultured Senimuribacter sp. | reverse complement strand
CCGATGTTCGGTGCGGCGGCCATGAGCCTGTCCAGCGTCTGTGTCGTGTCCAACGCGCTGCGGTTGAGACGGTTCAAGGTGAAGCGAACCGCGGCGGAAGAGGGGCCGGAAGAGGAAACGCCGGCAGCAGATGAGACGGTGTCTTCAGAAGATCAAAGGCAGATCCCGGCCGCATCCGAGGCAGGAACGGAAAAGACAGAGGATCATATAGAAGATATAGGAAGGAAAGAAATGACTATGAAGTACGAATTAAAGATTGAAGGCATGATGTGCCGGCACTGCCAGAAGCACATGACGGACGCGCTCAATGCCATGGAAGGCGTGACGGCCACGGTGGACCTGGAAGCGAAGAGCGCTTCTGTGGAGGCGGATCGTGAGATCTCCATGGATGAATTCGCGAAGGTTGTGGAAGACGCGGGTTATACTCTGGTAAGATAAGAAAGACGACGCGGGAAAAAGAGCTTTGGGAATAGGCTCTTTTTCTTTTTTGCCCGCAGTCTGCCCGTCGATGCAGAACTTGCCGCGAAATCAAAATAAGCGCTCCTGTCTTTTTGCCCTACGCCGGGCAAAAAACGGAACTCTGTCCGGGAGAATGGCTGCTTTGATACCTTTGATCCGATATACTCGTTTTTAAATTACAGCAAAACCCGAGTTCTCACCGCAAAAATCAGGAAATTTCGGCCCATGGCGACGGGGAAATCGGCGCTTTTCGTATTTGTAAAAAGGCGCGTAATATGGTACAATGACTTCAATATCCAAGTGAATCCAAGTGAAGATATCCAAGCAGATATAACAAAGGGGGAGATGGAACTGGAGTTTAACAAGAAAAATATCAGGATCATATTGCTCATGGCCTTTGCCTGTATCCTGTTTTATCTGGGTGTGAAGAATATCGGACTGGTGGTGACCGGCATCGGCAGTATTCTGAACCTGCTGTTTCCGTTTATTCTGGGCGCGGCCATCGCCTTTGTGATCAATGTGCCGATGAGCCGGATCGAATCCTGGCTGTTCCGCCGGACGGATAAGCTGAAGAAAGGGCGAAGGCCGATTTCTTTCATCGTGACCCTGGCTTTGGCAGCAGGGCTGATCGTGATCGTTATGTACATTGTCATTCCTCAGCTGGCGGAAACCCTGCAGACCATCTCCACCCAGCTGCCGGATGCCTACGTGGCGCTGCAGGACTGGGCCTATTCCAAGATGAGCTACTGGAAGGCGCTGCAGGATCTGTCACAGAAGCTGGCGGTCGACTGGGAAGAGGTCATTCAGAAGACTTCCACCCTTTTGCAGGATGCCGCAGGCGCCATGGTCAACAGCGGTATCAGCGCCGTGACCAACCTCATCGGCGCCGTGGTCAACTTTTTCATCGGGTTCGTATTCGCGATCTACATTTTGATGGCGAAGGAGACCCTGGCAGGGCAGGGAAAGCAGATCCTGTACGCTTTGTTCAAGGAAGAACGGGCTGAGCAGATTCTCTACGTCTGCACATTGGCCAACAGGACCTTTGCCAAATTCATTTCCGGCCAGTGCCTGGATGCCTGCATTCTGGGCATCCTGTTCTTCCTCGTCATGACCATCGCCAGGATGCCGTACGCCATGCTGATCGCCGTTTTGATCGCTTTTACGGCACTGATTCCCATGGTTGGCGCTTTCATCGGATGCATCATCGGAGCGCTGCTGATCCTCATGGTCAGCCCGGTGAAGGCTCTGGCCTTCGTGATCCTGTTCCTGGTGCTGCAGCAGGTGGAAGGAAACCTGGTCTATCCTCATATCGTTGGCAATTCCGTGGGACTGCCGTCCATCTGGGTGCTGGTGGCGATCACCATCGGCGGCAATCTGATGGGCGTTGTGGGAATGATCCTGTTTATCCCGCTCTGCTCGGTGCTGTACGCCCTGTTCCGCCTCTACGTCAAGGACCGGCTGAAACAAAAGGGTGTTCCTCCGGAAAAATGGGAGGAACGATCCAATCTGACGGAGAGCGTGATGACCCGAAGCTCAGGTTCATCCGATCCTCCGAGCGGTGACCAGGGTCAGTCTCCGCTTCCAGCTGAGGCGCAGAAAGAAGGCTGACAGGCAGGAGAGTAGCAATAATGTGATCATGAAATCGCCGGGATCGCTGACGACGCCGCTTTGTTCTGAAAGCTGGCGGGATACCCCGTAGGCCAGCAGGGCGGGCGGCAGCAGGAAGGGATAGATCAGGAGAAACTGCGGCCGTCCCAGAAAGGCCGAGGCAGCCAGAGGCGCTGTGATAAAAAGTCCTGACGCTGACAGGGAGAGCAGAAAGGCGCCGATGTAGAAGCAGGCGGCAAACTGACTTGACGCCGTGATCAGCAGGACGGAAAGTTCTGCGGTGAGGGCCAGCAAAATGGCGGCGCACAGGGGGCCTCTGCGGTCGCAGAGGCGGCCGAAGACCAGAGGACCGGCCAGGACTGCCAGACCCGCCAGCTGTTTGGAACGCTGGAGGACGGCGGCGTCAGCGCGGAGATAAGCGCCGTACTGGAAGATGGAGCCGCTGAGGGCGCAGAAGATCAGCATGGTGACGAAGAACACCATGAAAAAAGGAATGGCCGGGCTCTTTATAATGACGCAGTCCGACAGCTGACCGGCGCTGGGACGGCACAGAAAGAACACTGTCACAGCCGCGGCAAGAGGTACCAGCGAAAGGGCAGGGTGCAGGGACGAGAGAAAGTACAGGGAGATGAAAAGCCCTGTAAGCAGGCCCCTTTGATCGGTCTCAATGACGCTGGTCAGCAACGGAATCAGCAGCAGCGCGGCGATGGCGGCAGTATCGTTCATAACGTTCCTCCTTGGAATTTTTGAAAATCTCTTTTCTATTGTCCATGGGGAGGACGGCATTTATAACAGGGAGTTTTTAGCATTGAATTACACGTATATGGTCCGGTGCGCCGACGGAAGCCTGTACACCGGCTGGACGAACGATCTGGAAAAAAGAGTAAAGTGTCACAATGCCGGCAAAGGCGCCAAATACACCAAACCGCGGCTGCCGGTCCGCCTGGTGTACTGCGAAAGCTTTGACACGAAGGAAGCGGCCATGCGGCGGGAAGCGGCGATCAAGAAGCTTTCCAAGGCCAAAAAGGAAGAGCTGGTGGCGAAGTTTGAAGGGAGGATAGAATGTTGAAGAAGATTTTAGCAAAGCTGTTGGCGGTGATGCTGGTTTTGACCGCGCTGGCTCCGTCCGCCGCCTTGGCAGACAGCCAGACGGAAAAAAGCGGGATCACCATCGTTTTTACCCACGATATGCACTCACACTTGGAACAATTTCCAAAGCTTCGGACGGTGATCAAGGAGCAGAAGAAAAAGAACGACGCCACCTTCGTGCTGGACGCCGGGGATTTTTCCATGGGTACGCCGTATCAGGCCATCTTTAAAAAAGAGGCCAGCGAGCTGCAGCTCATGGGCGCTGCGGGCTTTGATGTGACGACTTTGGGAAACCACGAGTTTGATTACAGGTCGGCGGGACTTACGGCCATGCTGAACAGGGCTGCTTCGGTGAGCGCAAAATCAAAGGCAAAGCTGCCGCAGATGGTCATCGCCAATATCGACTGGGAAAGCACCCTGGCCGATCCGGAGCTGAAGGCGGACGGGGAAAAGCTGCAGCAGGCGCTGGAAAACTACGGCGCGAAGAACTACACCGTGCTGGAGCGGGGCGGCGTGAAGATCGCTGTCTTCGGCATCTTCGGAAAGGAGTCCGCCAGCTATGCGCCGGAGAGCGGCACCTACTTCCTGGATCCGGTGGAGACGGCGAGGGCCACGGTAGAGGAAATCCACGCCCACGAAAAAGTAGACATGATCGTATGTGTGTCCCACAGCGGTACCAACGCCAGCGATCCGGAAAAGTCGGAAGATGAGATCCTGGCGGCCCAGGTGGAGGGCATCGACCTGATCATCAGCGGCCACAGCCACACCCAGCTGGATGAGCCTATCGTCTCGGGAGATACGGTCATCGCTTCGGCGGGGCAGTACAACGAGAACGCGGGGATCGTGACCTTCGCCTATGAGGACGGCAAATACACCATGGACCAGTATCAGCTGCAGCCATTGGACGACAGCGTCAAAGACGACAGCGCCATGAAGGCGAAGGTGCTGCAGTTTAAGGAGCTGGTAGACGAGGAATACTTTGAGAAATTCGGATACACCTGGGATCAGGTGCTGGCAAAGAGCAGCTTTTCCTTCACCGACATCGACACCTTTGCCTTAGAGCAGGGAGAGGACAGTCTGGGGAACCTCATCGCCGATTCCTATATTTACGGCGTGCAGAAGGCGGAAGGCAAGGACTACGAGACGGTGGACGTGGCGGTTGCGCCTGCCGGGGTCATTCGCGGCTCTTTTGATAAGGGAAACATCACGGCGGCGGACGCCTTTAACGCCTTGTCCCTGGGCACGGGCAAAGACGGCATCGCCGGGTATCCTCTGGTCAGCGTCTATCTGACGGGAAAGGAACTGAAGCTGGCGGCGGAGATCGACATCTCTGTATCGGAGCTGATGCAGCCGGCCAGACTGTATATGGCTGGTCTGAAGTATACATATAATCCGCACCGGCTGATTCTGAACCGGGCCTACGATGTCAAGCTGGTGACGGCTGACGGCGAAGAGGAAGAGCTGGACGACGACCGGCTGTACCGGGTGGTGGCGGACCTGTACTCCGCCCAGATGCTGGGTACGGTCAATTCCATGTCCTACGGCCTGCTGTCGGTGGTACCCAAGGACGACGACGGCAACGAGATCACCGATTATGAGGAGCATATCATCTGCAACAAAGACGGCAGTGAGCTGAAAGAGTGGTACGCGCTGGCGTCCTATATCGACAGCTTTGCAGACAATCAGATTCCGGAGCGCTACGCGGCGGCGGAGGGACGGAAGGTCCTGGTGGACAGCAGAAGCCCTGTCGCCTTCCTGAAGAGCCCTAACCGATTCTTCTGGATGATTACCGCGGCGGCGGCCCTGGTGCTGGCTGTTGCGGCCCTGATCATCATTCTGGCCGTCAAGCTGATCCGCAGGCTCCGGTACGGAAAACGGGGCATGAGGCGGAAGGATATGATCTTCCGCAGGTGATGGAAGGCCGGGAACGCGCGAGACGACGCAAATCCGGTTACCGGCAATAAGAAACACGTTCCGAT
>CAZGED010000131.1:0-5251 GCA_964525085.1 uncultured Senimuribacter sp. | reverse complement strand
CAGAAGACAGCCGCACACAGAGAAAGCTGCCTGAACCGGAAAGACGCAGGCAGCTCTTTTGACATATATTCTGTTTCACTTTTTACTTTTACTTTTTTATACTTTTTGCCGTCAGCTCCAACACGGCCGCCAGGACAGCGCCTGCTACAGCCAATACGATGATCATCAGGAAGGTGGTCTGGTATTCGCCGCCTGCCTTTTCCAGCAGTACGCTGGAGAGCATAGGTCCCAGGATAGCGGCAGGGATCAGCTGGAAGTTTGCCAGGCTGAAGTTCACCGCGTAGTACTTAGGGCCGAATACGCTGTGGATCACCGCGGACGTCAGAGGCGGCGTCCCTCCATAGCTGAGGCCCACCAGGATCAGGCCTGCCAGGATCAGCATCGCCTGCTGGGTTACAGCGCCCAAGGTCAGGCTGGCTCCCGCCAGAAACAGGATCACGGTGGTAAGTATCATGCTGAACCGGCGTCCCTTGCTGTCAAACAGCGCGCCGTTCAGCAGCCGGCCGCCGCCGTTGAAGATGGACACGATCAGTCCCAGCACGGCTGGAAGGCCGAAAGAAACCGCAATCGTAGCGGCGGTATTGATGACTAAAAGACCGCCCGCGCTGATTACGATGCCCCAGAGGACGTAGCACCAGAAAAACGATGTGCGAAGCATTTCACTGGCAGTGTAATTTCTGCCTTCTGACGCTTCCGCTTCACTGGCGCTTTCCGTCGTCTCCGCAGGCGATTGCATAAAGAAAGAACCGATGAGCATGACGATGGCTACAGCAAAAGCCAGAATGAAAAAGGTCTGAAAGACGCCCTTCCACGCGATGATGCTGCCTGCCGTACCTCCGAGCAGGATGCCGCCACAGCCAAAGCACATCAGGAGTACCCCGGAAGACAGGCCTGCCTTGTCGGGAAACCACCGGCTGATGGTGCCGAGAACCACATTGTATCCCATGCCAACGCCGGTACCGCATAATACTCCGTAAAAAATATACAGCAGGAGAAGGCTTCGCTCCGGGTTTTGCGGATCAAGCCTTGAGGCACCGATGAATCCTATAAACAACGCCGCCGCGGCGATCTGCGCGATACGCCTGCCAGAAATTTTCCGGCTGAGTTTTCCGCTGAGGAATCCGCCAAGACAAAAGAATATCATGGAAATCGTAAAGGTCAGGGACAGATCAGACACCGACCAGTCCGGGAAGACCGCGCCGAGGGGTTCCCGGAAAATGGACCATGCGTATAGAAGACCTACAAACAACAGCATGACTGCCCCCACAGCTAAATATATCCATCTTTTTTTGCTGTTCATAAAGATTAACGCTCCTTTTTTATAGAATAACCCTAGCCAATCATCTGTGTAATGAAGATAATCGCGATGGCAATCGGGCTGATGAATTTAACGCTGACAGTCAGCCATACTTTGACATACTTGTTCTTTACATTGATAGCTTCCAGGAAATGATCGATACCCCAGACATATCCGACAAAGATGGCGATGACGAACGCGCCTACAACCAGCAGGATATTGCTGACCAGGAAGTCGAAGATGTGGAATACACTCTGAGACAGAGCGGACGGAATCGCCAGCAGGATCAGCAGGATCAGGGTGATGGCCATAGCCTTGCCCCGGCTGATGTCCACGATGCCGCGGATAAATCCGATAATGCCCTCCAGGCTTCCTACCATGGTGGTCAGGGCCGCGATGAAGAATCCGAAGTAGAACAGTACGCCTATGATTCTTCCACCCGGGATCTGGGCGAATACGCTGGTCAGTGTGATAAAGGTCAGTCCGGAACCCTCAGACGGCTGCAGACCGTAAGCGAATACCATCGGGAAGATCATGGAACCGGCCATGAGACCCGCTACGACGATGCCGCCGCAGATGATCGTAGAGCTCGGAACCAGGTTCTGTTTCGGATTTCCGATGTAGGAACCGAATACCATGGAACTGAGCATTCCGATGCCTACCGCGAAAAATGCCTGTCCCAGCGCAGCCTGAACGGCGTCCATACCGAAGCTGGAAAAATCAGGCTTCAGCAGGAATGCAAGACCGTCTCCCGCGCCTGGCAGACGCAGTCCTAAGACGATGAGTACGACCATGATGACGGCCAGAACCGGCAGCATGTACTTTGACAGCTTTTCCACGCCGCCCTGGAGACCGCCTCGCAGGATCAGGGCAACGATAGCCAGACTGAGAAGACACCACAGCGCCTGCTGTGAAAAACTTCCGGCAAAGGAATTATAGTAGTCTGAAAGCTCCTTGCCCTCCATTCCTGTGAAGTATCCGGTCGCTGTACGGAACATGTAGTTCAGCACTGTTCCATAGACCGTGATGGTATATGCATTGAGAATCAGCGACGTAGCTGCATGCATGTAACCCGCGAAATACCATTTCTTCCCCGGCGCCAGCTGTTTATATGCCGCGGCAGGGGTTTTCTTTGTAGAGAAACCGATGGACATCTCTGCTGTCAGCAGAGGAATGCAGATCAAAATGATGATGATGATATAAGTAACTAAGAAAAGTGCGCCTCCGTTAGATCCGCAGACATATGGAAATCTCCATAGAGAACCAACGCCTACTACAAAGCCAATACAGACCATTAAGAATCCGAAGAAAGAACTAAACTGCTCTTTCGCGTTGCCGCCCGTCGATTCGAGGGTCGGATTTGTGTTCGTGTTCATATTATTACTGCTCATGACTTTCTCCTTTCAAAATCTGTTTAACATGAGCGAAATCTGCGCCGCCAGCGACTCTTCGGCAGCGCAAATAATTTATTTACACGAAATAGAAAATTATTATGAAAAAATAGTACCACGACGCCCGTCCCGTGTCAATAAAAAATTTCGTTTTTTCGACAAAATTGCAAAATTCAAAATATTTTACGCGATTTTTTTCGATTTTCCTTGACTCCGAACCTAAATTAAGATATAATGTGCCCATTCGTTTCGAGTTAACCAGTTTATCAGGCGAGGAGGTTTTAACATCATGATGGAATTAGACAATCTGAAAAATTTCGCTCTTTTTTTATCAAAGGTTCTCGGTGCATCTACAGAAGTCCTGCTTCACGATATCCATACGGGAAGGATCGTGTGGATCAACAACGGTTGGATCTCCAACCGGGAGGAAGGACAGCTATATGATACAAAAGGTATCATCCAGCTGGCTGAGGAGGCAAAAAACAACGGAAACAAACACATGCAGGTCGGTTACAAAAGCACCTTATATTTAAAGGGCCTTGCCACCGACACCGGAGGGCGGTCTCTGCGAAGCTCCAATCTTTTTATATATGATGACGATGATGAACTTCGTTATGTCATCTGTGTCAATACTGACGTTTCCCCAGTGGAACAGTTTCAGATGAGCGTTCAGAATCTGCTGGACGTGACGGGCATGAACATCGTCAACGCGCCAGTTGGCTACGTTCCGGACATCGACCGGGACGCCAACATCGAGTCCCTGACCATGCACGTCATCTTGGAGGAAATCGAGAGAGCAAAGCCTTTCTCCACGGATTCCAAGGAAGCGAAGATGCAGATTCTCAAGCGGCTCAACGACAAAGGCGTCTTTGAGGTACGCTACATCATACCAAAGGTATGCGAGCTGCTGGATATCGCCCAGGCTACCTTATATAAATACCTGAAGGAGATCAAGCGCGCTGAAAGCAAAGCAGAGGCAGAGGCAGACGCGGCATCAGAAGCAGATATGGCCGCAAAATAGCCGCAAACTCGTAGAAAAATTTTATACAAATTTTCAAATTTAAAAGCCGGACGCAGCGGCAAAAAATCGCTGTATCCGGCTTTTTTCAACGGTTTTAGCCGATTTTCGCCGATTTGAAAATTGAGAAAATTTTTTTATATCAGCATATTGACATCGCCGGACAAGTGTGGTATATTGAATTTACACGAGATAGAAAAAATTTATACGCTAAAACAAAACACTTAAACCAAACACTTAATTCATTTATTTTAAAGAAGGGAGACATAACACTATGAAGAGCTTATTTACTCCGTTGAAGGAAGAAGGTCTGACGACCCTGCGCATCAACTACAACTGGAAAGACGACAGCGTAAAACTGATCGCTATGAAGGAATGGGAACCAGATACTGACTTCTCCAGATACAACAAGGATTTCGTTATGCAGACAATCCTGACAGAAGACGGCAGAATGCTCAACACAAAACAGGTTTGGGAGATGTTCGAGAAATATGAACTGAAAGATTATCTGGAATCTGTTATCGACCTGCTGAGACAGGGACGCCACTTCGGTATCGAATGTTACTACTATGCAGAAGAAGACATCAAGTATATGTGCAATATCCACAGCTATCGCCGTGGTATCAAGAATAAGCAGCATCCGACTCTGTCCGGCGGTATCCGCAGACACAGCCCAGAAGAGAACGAATACGAAGTTATCATCGATGGTCTGAACCTAGGCAGAGGCAGCAGCTTCAAGGCAGTCGTTACCGGCGTACCTTACGGCGGATGCAAGAGCACAGCAGTTATGCCTCCACTGGATCTGACCAACATGAAGGATCTGGGATTCCTGTCCTTCTGTATCGACAGAGTATACACTCACACTGGTCCTGACATGAACTTCCCTGCAGAGATGGCTGACGTAATCAACGAACACTACTCCATGCAGTACACCGGCGGCGCTAAAGCGATCCTCGGACCAAGCGGCAAGCCGACTGCATACGGCGTTTACAAGACTATGAAGCAGGCTCTGAAGTTCCTGTACGGCACAGAAGAGCTGGCTGGCAAATCCTACGCTGTTATGGGTCTGGGCGCTGTAGGTTGGCACCTGGCTAACCACATTCTGGATGAAGAGGGAACCAAACTGTACATCACCGATATCAATCCGGAAAGAGGTCAGGAATTCATCGCATCCCGTCCTGATAAGGATATCACCTGGGTTGACCTGGCTGACATCTACGATCTGGACGCAGACGTACTCTGCCCTTGCGCAATCGGCGGAATCCTGGACGACGAAACGATTCCTAAACTGAAATACAAGATGATCTGGGGCGCAGCCAACAACCAGCTGAAGGCTTCCGGTCAGGAAGAAGAGTACAGACTGGCAAAACTGCTGGCTGGAAGAGGTATCCTGTTCCAGAGCGAATGGTGGCACAACGGCGCTGGCCTGATGCTGGGTACAGAAGAGTACATGGAAGGCGACAACGCTACTTACGAAAAGCTTCTTGAGAAGATCGACAACAGACTTCCTAGAATGACCTTCGAAAATCTGACAGAAGCAAAAGA
>CAZGED010000130.1:0-5325 GCA_964525085.1 uncultured Senimuribacter sp. | reverse complement strand
GCCAGCAGCGACTCCGTCTTTTCCGGGCCGTACTGCTGTGTCCAGAGCCTGACGATCCACGGATCGCAGGAATAGCGGACGGACAGGTACGCTATGGGATCCTGCCTTTGATCCGGCAGAGTCAGACATTCCTTCTGCCTGTCATAACCCCGCAGGACGCCGTTGACAAAACCGTCCCTTCCCGGTGCTGTCTTCTTTGCCAGCTGTACCGTCTCGCTGACGGCCGCATACGCCGGCACAGAATCCATGAAGATCATCTGATACAGCCCCATCCGCAGCAGGATCTTCACCGGTTTCTTGATCCCTGATAGCCCCTTCGGGATCAGCTGAGAAAGCAGGTGGTCCAGGTACAGCTTGCGCGACAGGACACCGTAAACCAGCTCCCGCACCAGAGCCGGCTCATCGGGATGCTCTTCCCGGATCCGCCGGTTCAGCTCCAGATTCGAATAGGCTCCCTGCTTCTCGACCTGCAGCAGGACCTCATAAGCGGTCTTTCGATTTCGGTCCATTAGTCCCTTCTTCCCCGCAGCGCCAGAATCCGAAGAAGATTGGCTGCTGCCATCGCCAGGGCTGCCACATAGGTCATGGCCGCCGCTCTCAGCACTTTTTTGGATCCTGCCAGGTCTTCCCCGGCCACCAGTCCCAGCTCTTCCATCTGGTCGAGGGCCCTGCTGCTGGCGTTGAACTCGACCGGAAGCGTGATCAGATGAAAGACGATCACACAGACAAAGGTCAGAACGCCGATGTTGAACAACAGGTTCCCCATGTACCAGCTGTCGCCGCTGCCTGCGCCGAGAAGGACGATGCCGATCAGGATCAGCGGCCAGGTCAGGCGGGACACCAGGTTGACCACCGGCACGATGCCGTTTCTGATCTTCAGAGGCACATAACCTCTGGCGTGCTGGATCGCGTGGCCGGCCTCATGACAGGCTACGCTGACCGCCGCGACAGAACTGACATTGCACACGTCCTGGGAAAGGCTGAGCGTCCGGTTCTTCGGGTTATAGTTGTCGGTCAGGCTTCCCCTGATCTGCCGGATCTGCACATCGTAAAGTCCGTTAGCATCCAGAACTCTCCGCGCCGCCTGGGCTCCGGTCAGTCCTCTTCTGTTTCTGACCCTGCTGTATTTGCTGAAACTCCGCTTGACATGAGACTGCGCCCACAGAGCGAAGATCATGGCCGGAATCAGAATGATAATACTGGTATCGTAATAGAACATCTCTCTACCCCCTTTTGTCGTATAGCCTTACCATGATTTTAACCTAAAATGCAATCTTTTTCAATACGGTTGCCCCGCAGAAAATCTTTTACAGCCACCCGCTTCTTTCCCGGCAGCTGTATCTGCTGCGCTCTCAAAACGCCGTCGCCGCATGCGATATCGATGCCTTCATCGGACACAGCCAGAATTTTCCCCGGCGTTTCTCCCCCGTCGTCTTCCAGGACCTGAGCCTGCCAGATCTTCAGGGTCTGTTTCCCATAGCTACAGAAGGCGCCCGGCCACGGGTCAAAGGCCCGGATCTGCCGCTCGATCTGCTCCGCGCTCTTAGAAAAGTCGATCCTGCCGTCCTGCTTGGTGATCAGACCCGCATAGGTTGCCGCATCGTCGTTTTGCTCCTGGGGAACCAGTCTCCGCGCCCCGATCAGAGGTAGCACCTCTGCCAGCAGATCCGCTCCCAGCAGGGCCAGCTTATCGTGAAGCTCCTCGTAATTCATCTTTCCTACGGAGGTGATAACCTTTGCCAGCATGTCGCCGGTATCCAGGCCTTCATCCATCTGCATGATGGTCACGCCGGTCTCCGTTTCGCCGTCCAAAATCGCTCTCTGTATCGGCGACGCGCCTCGAAGCCGCGGCAGCAGGGACGCATGGACGTTAACACAGCCCAGAGGAGGCAGCTCCAGCAGCTCCTTCTGGATGATCTGCCCGTACGCAGCCACGATGATGATATCCGGCCGGTAAGCTTTGATCACCTCCATGGTCTGCGGGCTGTCTTTGATCTTTTCCGGCTGTAGCACCGGGATATCGTGGGCGATGGCCAGCTCCTTCACCGGAGAAAACTGGATCTTCTTGCCCCGGTTCTTCGCCCGGTCAGGCTGGGTCACCACCAGGCCGACCTGATGACCGGCCTCTACCAAGGCCTGCAGAGACGCCACGGCAAAATCCGGGGTTCCCATAAATACGATCTTCATTACGCCTCTTCCCCTTCTTCTTCCTCTTCCGGTTCTCTCACGTTGGTCGCTTTGTCCGTGTACAGAATGCCGTCCAGATGGTCGTACTCGTGGCACATGACTCTGGCGTCCCAGTCTTCAAATTCATAGACCAGCTCCTGACCGTCCAGGTCCCACGCTTTGATCTTGATCCTCTGCGGGCGTTCTACCGTCCCGATCAGACCAGGCACGCTGAGACAGCCCTCGTCGCCGATCTGGCTGCCTTCCTGCTCCAGCATCACAGGATTGATCATGTAGTACACTCTGCCCGGTTCCGGCTCTGCGATAAACATGCGGCGCATCACGCCGACCTGAGGGCCCGCGATGCCGCAGCCGTACTGCTGGCGCATGGTTTCCAGCATGTCTTCCATGGTCATCCGGATCCGGTCGGTCACCTCCGGAATTTCTCTGCACTTCTTTCTCAGTATCTCATCGCCCTTCAGGACGACATTTCTTATTGCCATTTTAATTTCCCTCGCTCCTTCTAAAATGTACTGTATGGATTTACATCGATGGTCATATTGCAACCGCTCCTGTCTGCCGTCAGGGCCTCTCCGAACCGCCTGATGCAGAACACGTACTGGTTGCGCAGACCCTTCCGGCATTTGATCAAAATGTAATAGCGGAAGCTGTCCTTGCCTTTGAAATAATAGGACAGTTTCGGTGAAAATATATTGTCTTTTTCCTTTTGCTTTTGCAGTCCCAGAGACAACAGATAGTTTCTGCACGCCTCTGCCGTTTCCAACGCTTCTTCTTCTTTTTCACTGGTGAATTCCACCAGGATCAGATCCGTGAAAGGCGGATAGTCCATGTACCTGCGCACCTGGATCTCCTTTTCGAAAAAGCCCTGGTAATCGTGGTTGGCGGCAGCGACGAGCGCAAAATTGTCCGGCGTATAGGTCTGGACGATGACCTTGCCCACCCGGTCTCCCCGGCCTGCACGGCCTGCCACCTGGGTCACCAGCTGGAAGGTTCGCTCCGTAGACCGGTAGTCGGGAATGTTCAGACTCACATCAGCCGCCACTACGCCGACCAGACCCACATTCTTAAAATCCAGGCCTTTGGCCACCAGCTGGGTTCCGATCAGGATATCCGTCTTCCCTTTGGAAAAGGCGCCGATGATGCGGGATATCTCCCGGGCGTTTTTTGCCGTATCCAGATCCAGTCGCTCCACCGTCCTGTTTGGGAACAGCTGTCTGGTAAACTCCTCTACTTTCTCTGTGCCGGCGCCGAAATACCTGATGTACCGGCTGCCGCACGCGGGACACGTATCCGGAATCGGAAACCGCTTGCCGCAGTAGTGGCAGATGCCGGCGTTTTCACGCTTATGATAGGTCAGAGAAATGCCGCACTCCGGGCATTCCATGACCTGGCCGCACTCCCGGCAGGATACGAAGGTGGAATAGCCCCTTCGGTTGAGGAAGAGAATGATCTGCTGTTTTTGCTCCAGGGTCTCAATCATCTGGCTGTACAGCCGGTCACTGAAGACGGTCTTATTGCCGTCCCGCAACTCCAGCCGCATATCCACCAGCTCTACCTCGGGCAGAGGGACAGCGTTATACCTGCGCTTCATCTCGATGAGCTTGTAGATCCCCTCTTTCGCCCTTTGATAGGAGACCACCGACGGCGTGGCGCTGCCCAAAAGCAGCACACCGCTGTAGTACATCAGCCGCTTCAGGGCGATGTCAACGGTTTCGTATTTTGGCGTCATATCCGACTTATACGTGGCTTCGTGCTCCTCGTCCATGATCATGATGCCGATGTTCTCCAAAGGTGCGAACACGCCCAGTCTGGCGCCGATGACGATCCTCGCTTCTCCTCGCCGGATCCGCATCCATTCATCGAATCGTTCCCTTTTCGTCAGCTTGCTGTGCAGAACGGCGATGTCGCCTTTGCCGAAGCGGCCGATAAACCGGTCCAGCACCTGCTTGGTCAGGGCGATCTCCGGCACCAGCATGACGGCAGTCCTGCCCTTTGACAGAACCTGCGCGATGGCCTGCATGTAGACCTCGGTCTTGCCGCTTCCGGTGACGCCGTGGAGCAGAAAGTTCTCCTGCCGCTGTCCGTCGATGGCGCTGCCGATCTGGCGCAAGGCGGCCTGCTGCTCTTCCGTCAGCGCGTCCACCTGCTGCGGCTCTCCGGCGGCGTCCTTGAACGGTTCCTTCTCCTTGCCCGCCCTGGCAGGCTTTCCGTTGGGAACAAAGCACTTTACGGCATCCAGGAATTTAATGCCGTACCGCTGGCGCATCCAGACGCAGGTCTCCACCATCTCATCGTTCAGGGAAACGTCCGGATCCGCAGCAGCCACGGCTTTGATCCGGGACGGATCGCAGTCCGGCGTTACGTCTGTCTCAAAGACATAGCCGGTCTTCAGCTTGTTCCCCCGGTTAAAGGGAACCTGCACCAAGCTGCCCCGGCGCAGATCCTCCTCCGCACTGTAGGTATAGTATGTGTCAGTATGTCTGCTGTTTTGATCGATCACGACGTTTACGTACTTCATGCTTACAAAAGGAAGATGTTTGCCTTTCTGCACGCCTCGATCATATCCTCCGGCCATACAGACACCTGAACCTCTCCGATATGTGCCTTCCTCAGGAAGAACATGCACAGCCTGCTCTGTCCGATACCGCCGCCGATGGAATACGGTAACTCGTCGTTTAGGACAGCCCGGTGGAACGGACGCTCTCTTCTGTCGTCCGCGCCCTCAAGGGTCAGCTGTCTGTCCATGGCCTCCGCATCTACCCGGATCCCCATGGAAGAGATCTCGAAAGCCTGATCCAACACGTCGTTCCAAAGGATGATGTCGCCGTTCAGGTCCCAGTCGTCGTAGTCCGGGGAACGTCCGTCGTGCTTTTCTCCGGATTTCAGCGGTCCGCCGATCTTCTCGATGAACACGGCACCGTGTGCTTTGCAGATCAGGTCTTCTCTCTCTTTTGGAGTCTTGTTCGGATACAGATCCTCAAGTTCCTGGGTGGTGATAAAGTAAATCTCGTTCGGCAGCTCGGTCTGCAGGTCTCTGTAAAGCCTGTTGACGTAGTCGCCCAGGTTTTTCACCGCGTTGTAGATGGTAATCACGGTCTCGTGAAGGTACTCTGTAGATCTCTGCTCCTTTGTGACTAC
>CAZGED010000129.1:815-5474 GCA_964525085.1 uncultured Senimuribacter sp. | reverse complement strand
TACGGCATCCACGGTCTGGGCATCACACTGAGCCGGGAACAGCACGATGAATTCCAGCGCCGCATTGAGGCGGAGGGCCTGAGCGGACAGCTGGAGGTTCAATTGATGGACTACCGCGACCTGGAACAGACGAACCTGCAGTTTGACCGCATCGTCAGCGTAGGCATGGTGGAACACGTCGGACGCGGCAACTACCAGCAGTTCATCGACTGCGCCGCCCACGTGCTGAAGCCGGGCGGACTGTTCCTGCTCCACTTCATCAGTGCCCTGAAGGAGCACCCCGGCGATCCGTGGATCAAAAAATACATCTTCCCCGGCGGCGTCGTGCCGAGCCTGCGGGAAATGCTCACCTGCATGGCGGAAGCGGATTTCCATACCCTGGACGTCGAAAATCTGCGCAACCACTATAACCGCACCTTGCTCTGCTGGGAACAGAATTTCCGCAGCCACATGGACGACGTCAGAAAGATGTTCGACGAAAGATTCGTCCGCATGTGGGATATGTACCTGTCCTCCTGCGCCGCCACGTTCCACAACGGCATCATCGATCTCCATCAGATCCTGATGTCCAAAGGCGTCAACAACGACCTGCCGATGGTACGGTGGTACTAAACCGATCGGCCCTTCTATCGGCCCGCCGGCGGCTTCAAAGGCAGCAGATGGCCTGAAAAACGCAGCAAGCAGAAAGAGCAGTCCGCCCGGACTGCTCTTTCCTCGTATATTTGAGAGTAACTACGTGTAGTGCATCACTTTGTTATCTGTCCAGACCCAGAATCGTTCTGGCTTCCTCCGGCGTTGCGGCGGTTTTTCCCATCTCTTCCGCCAGCCGCTTGACACGAGCCACGAACTGCTGGTTGGATTCAGCCTTCTGCCCGGCGTTGTAGTAAACGTTGTCCTCCAGCCCCACGCGGATGTTGCCACCCATGGCCAGCGCCGCCAGCAGGATCTCATTGGCGCCTTTGCCGATGCCGAAAGCGCTCCACGTACAGTTTTCCGGCAGGTGATTGACCAGATATACCAGATTTTCTGTCGTGGCCTCCATGCCGCCCGGCGCGCCTAGACACAACTGGAAGTGGGCCGGCTCCTGCAAGATGCCTTTTTTGATGTAATATTTTGCCGTGTTCAGCATGCCCACGTCGAAGATCTCGATTTCCGGCTTCACCTTTGCCGCGATCATCTCCCTGCCGCAAAGCTCCAGAAAGCCGGGCTCGTTCATGAAGACCACGGAGTTGAGCCAGTTCATGGTACCCGCATCAAAGGAGGCCATGTCCGGCTTCAGCTCCTTGAACGGCTTCATTCTCTCTTCCCAGGAAAATCCCTGTCCGCCGGAGGATGTCAGATTGAGAATCACCGGACAGCCGGATTCCCTCAGAAGCCTTACGGTCTCTTCAAATTTATCAAAACGCATGCTGGCCCTGTCTTCGTCATCGCGGACATGGATGTGAGCCACCGCCGCGCCCGCCTCGTAACAGGCGATGGCGGACTTTACGATCTCCTCCGGCTGGGTCGGCAGATTGGCGTTGTCACCCTTTGTCGTCACTGCGCCTGTCAAAGCGGCAGATACAATCACTTTTTTCTTGTCGTTCATTCTTCTGGTTTCTAACATATCTCAGCTCTCCTTTGCTTCTACCAGTATCAATTCAAGAGGTGACAGGCCGGTTTCACGCTTCCCCGTGCCATAGCCTCTGGATAATACTTTTTCTTCGATCTCTTCCCATCCAAATCCATCGGCAACCCCTGCCAGAATCGACGCGCCTGTAGGCGTCAGGATCTCCTGGGGGATATCCGAACGGTAATGGGGCATGTCTTCATCGTCCAGGATCTGCCGCACTGCCGGAGCCGGTACGTTCAGCTCGCCGCAGGCGCATTGAACCTTGCCGTAGCCAGTCGGAACTTCCTTTGCAGTAATTTATAGCAAATACCATGCCAACAACAAAACGTTGAAATTCCAAAGATGTGCTGCTACCTGATGTTGCGCCGCGCAAAACTGTGTTGCACCCGGGCAACAAAAGCTTTTCTTTTTCTCCTTTTTTTGCTATACTGATGATAATTGAAAAGGAGGCGTGGCGTTATGGATCAGGTTTTAGCGATACAAAAGGTAAAGGAAAAAATCAAAAAGGTGCTGGACTGCGGCGATTATGGCAGCCCGGAAAAGATGTCGGACTTTCTCAGGGAGATCGACAACGACCTGGAGGTCTTTCTGGCCCAGGGCATCGATTTTAAGATCGTGGTAGATTCGCTGGACGACAGCATCTTCATCACCGACAAGGACGGCGTCTGTCTCTACGTGAACCCGGCCCATCAGCGCAACACCACCATCCTGCCGGAGGAGGTTCTGGGCCGCAAAGTCTCTGACATCGTGGCGGAAGGCACTTTGTTCACCGGCGGCGCTACGCTGGACGTGATCAAAAGCCAGAAGAAGAGCTTCCGTCTGTCCACGGTTCAGAAGACGGATCCCCCTTCCGTAGGATATACCGTCGGCGTGCCGATCTTTGATCAGAGAGGCCGGCTTCACCAGGTGGTGGTCAGCAGCCGTCCCATCCTGTCCCTGCAGGCCCTGCAGGAGGACTTTGGGAAGTTTCTCAAGGAGGCCAACTCCATCAACGACAGCAAAGAAAACGTCCGCATCCTGGAAAGCGCGGATTCCCGCTCCGCCCGCCTGGTCGGCTCGTCTTACAGTCTCCAGAAGGTCTACAACACCATACAGATGGCCGCCCCTACCGACGCCACCGTGCTGATCACCGGTGAATCCGGCGTCGGCAAGGAAGTGGTAGCCGACGAGATCTACCGGCTCTCCAACCGCAGCGACAAGACCTTCGTCAAAGTTAACTGCGCTTCCATTCCGGCAAATCTTCTGGAAAGCGAGCTGTTCGGCTATGAGAAGGGCGCGTTTTCCGGCGCCAATTCCTCCGGAAAGCAGGGTCTGTTTGAAATGGCGGGCGGCGGCACCCTGCTGCTGGACGAGATCGGGGACATGCCCATGGACCTGCAGGTCAAGCTGCTGCGCGCGATCCAGAACAAGGAGATCACCCGGGTCGGCGGCACAAAACCCATCAAGCTGGACATCCGCATCATCGCCGCTACCAACAGCGATCTGAAGCGAAAGATCTCAGAAGGAACTTTCCGTCAGGACCTGTACTACCGCCTCAACGTGATTCCGATCTACATCCCGCCTCTCCGCGAGCGGCTCAACGATCTGGACGACCTGTGCGACCACTTTGTGGCCTTCTTCACGGAAAAGCACGGCCGCGCCTTCACCCTGACCGACGATCAAAGAGCCATCATGAAGCAATACACCTGGCCGGGCAACATCCGCGAGCTGGAAAACGTCATCGAGTACCTGACCATCTGTGCCTCCGGGACCAAGGAGGTGGCTGATGAAATGCTCCGCGGCCTGCTAGACATCTCCCAGGGCGACGAAACCATCACCGTTACCAGCGGCGGCACCCTGTCCCAGTCCATAGAAAACTACGAAAAGAGCCTGATCGAATCCGTGCTGCGGGAATCCACCAGCCTGCGGGACGCGGGCGCCAAACTGGGCGTCAACGCCTCTACCATCTCCCGCAAGATCAAACAGTACGGCATCGATTATCCGGGAACAAAGTAGAAACCGGGAAACGATGGGAAATAACAGGATTCAATAAACCCAACAGAAAACAATAAAACCCGGCCGCGGAGTTCTGATTCGTGATGCAGAACCACAGCTGGGTTTTTGTTTTTAATATGTGAGGATTTATAGTTCTTTCATAATCTCTGCAAATTCATCCATCGTGTATGCTCCATCCTCACCAATATTTTTATTCCAATTATTATATTTCTGACTCTGCAAAAGAACAATTCGTCTTACCTTTTCTGTCCATTCTCCACCATTATTTCCCTTTTAACGGTCTTTTCTGCATCTTTAATCGTCTGCAGATACGCCTCTTCTACTGGAGACAGATTCTGCACCTGATACTTCTGATATTCCCGCTTTGCTTTTTCCATAGCCTGAACATGACTCACGGTTCCCGCGCCTTCTAAAAGCTTTTCACCTGTCGTTCTGAGTACATTGTCCAAATGCTCAACATAATCACTCATGTACATAGGGTTATGGCGCATGGCCTGTACCTCTGCAAAATCAAAATATCCAGACACAATGCCATTTAATATTTTCAATTCTTTTTCATCCAGATAATTCTTTGCGATGCCGATATCTTTTGCCGTAGGAAAATCCCCAGAAAAAGAAGTAAGGCCCATAAACGGCTTATCAGCGTCAGCCCGTTCATAAATCAACTCTGCAGCCGTATGTCCGTGGGCGGCATAGTGCAGCTTGTTCTGCACAATCTTGAAAAAAGCAATCGACTCAGCGCTCCGCGGATCATAATCCACACTGGTGGCATAAAGATCCAGCACTTGGCGATACATTACCTTTTCAGATGAACGAATATCTTTGATGCGGTCCAACAGTTCTTTCCAGTAGTTTCCCCCGCCAAGATTCTTCAGCCGCTGGTCATCCATTGTAAAGCCTTTGATCATATACTCTTTCAGCCGTTCCGTCGCCCAGCGGCGGAACTGTGTGGCAATCCGCGACTTAACGCGGTATCCCAGAGAAATGATCATATCTAAATTATAATAATTAACATTATATTTTTTACCATCAGAAGCAGTTGTTCGGAAATT
>CAZGED010000129.1:0-805 GCA_964525085.1 uncultured Senimuribacter sp. | reverse complement strand
CCGAACAACTGAACTCTCATCAAGTTCACCCTCTTCAAAAATATGTTTAATATGTTCGCTGATATTCGACTTGCTGGTTTGATACAATTCGCACATTTGCTGCTGTGTCAGCCACACTGTCTCATCGACAAAGCTTACGTCAATTCTGGTATTCCCGTCTTCCGTCTGATAAATGATAATCTCTCCCTGCCGAATATCCGAAGGCGAATCCATCTTATTTGTCACTGCTTTCCCCTCCTTCATTTTTACAAACCTTTGTTCGTCCTACTATCAGTATATGCGATTTTTCCCCAAAACACAAGAAGGAAAGCCGCCCCGCAGGCAGCTTTCCACTTTCAAATTCCAAAACTTCTGTAATTTTTTCTTTATACTTTTATCTCTTCCTCATCACCACATGCTCCAGCAAGAACGCGGCGGCCATGCCGACGATGAGTCCGTTTGAGAGCAGACAGGATGCCGCCGGCGGCAAGCTGCTAAAGGTTCCTGCAGGCAGGAACATGATCCCCACGCCGATAATCAGGGAAAGTCCCACGATCAGATTCTCCCTGCTTTCAAATCTCACCTTGCCAAACTCGCGCAGAGCCTGTCCGATGCACAGGGCGAAGATAATGATCAATGCCCCGTTTCCCACACAGGCGGGAATGGTGGCAAAGAGCGCCCCGAAGGGAGCCGCCAAACCGATGAAAATCATGCCGCCCGCCGCCAGATACATGGGCTTTCGCGCCGCCACCCGGGTCATTTCCACCACGCCGATGGACGATACATAGGGCATGAAGGCGATGGACGAAAAAACGCCGGTCATAAC
>CAZGED010000128.1:2125-5532 GCA_964525085.1 uncultured Senimuribacter sp. | reverse complement strand
AGACTGCAGCCCGTTTCCGAACATCTATATGGCCGTGACCCGGAAGGACAAAGGGGGTCAGCCGGAGAGCGGATTCTATCCGGCCGAATGCGTGTCGGTTTCTGATGCCATAGACGCATATACCGTCGAAAGCGCATACGCCGAGTTCATGGAGGACCGGAAGGGCAGGATCCGGGAAGGCTATTATGCGGACATGGTTTTGCTGGACCGGGATATTTTCACCGTGGACTCTATGGAGATCAAAGACATTCAGCCTGAGATGACCATGGTTGGCGGCAGGGTGGTTTACGTGCGGAACTGATACTGGTACAGATCTGCGTACATGCCGCCGGCAGCCAGCAGTTCTTCATGGGTGCCGCGCTCCGCGATGCCGTCCTGCGTCAAAACGATGATCTCATCGGCGTTTTTGATGGTGGACAGTCGGTGGGCTACGATGATGGAGGTTCTGCCGCGGCCCAGCTCTTCCAGAGACTGCTGAATCAGCATTTCTGTAGAGTTATCAAGGGCGGAGGTGGCTTCGTCCAAAATCAGGATCGGCGGGTTTTTCAAGAAGACGCGGGCGATGGAGATTCTTTGCTTCTGGCCGCCCGAAAGTTTGATGCCCCGTTCACCTACCTGGGTGTCGTAGCCGTCCTCCATGGTCATGATATAGTCGTGAATGTTGGCTTTTTTCGCGGCGTCCATGATCTCTTCATCGGAAGCGTCCAGATTGCCGTAGGCGATGTTTTCTCGGATGGTGCCGTTAAACAGAAAGACGTCCTGGGCGACCATGCCGATGTTCCTGCGTAGAGCGTAGCGGCTCATTTTTGTAATGTCTGTGCCGTCAATGGTGATCCTGCCGGAGTCCACGTCGTAGAAGCGGGGGATCAGGTGACACATGGTGGTCTTGCCGCTGCCTGACGGTCCGACCAGGGCCAGAGTCTTTCCCTGTTTGATGTCCATGGTCAGGTTGCTGATTACGGGCATCTTTTCTTCCTCGTCCTGCTTGTCACCGCTGCGCTCATAGGTGAAGGTGACGTTTTCAAAGCAGATGTTGCCGTCCAGATGGTCCGGGGTCAGAAGCCCTTCTGAGGTCTCTTCCTCTTCCGGAATGGCCATGATCTCCAAGAAGCGCTGGAAGCCTGTCATGCCCTCCTGCAGCTGTTCATAGAAGGATACCAGCTTGTTGACCGGATTGAGGAACATGGAGATGTACAGCAGAAAAGCCGCAAATTCTCCGGCGTTGATCTTTCCGTAGAAGAAGAAAAGTCCGCCGGAGGCCAGCACGACAAGATAGAGCAGGTCCATGAACAGAGTCATGCCGGACTGAAAGACGCCCATCGCCTTGTAGGCCCCGGAGCGGGAGCGCTTCAGGTTTTCGTTGGCTATATTGAATTTGGCGTTTTCGTGCTCGTCTGCCGTGTAAGCCTTTGATACGCGGATGCCCGCGATGGCAGTTTCCACGCTTGCGTTGATCTCCGCCGTCTTGACCCGGGTTTCGCTGAAGGCTTTGTTCATCATATCCTTGGTCTTAAAGGCGAAGAAGATCATGAAAGGCAGAACGGCAAAGGTGATACAGGTCAGGACGAGGTTGATCTGGCTCAGCATGATGAACGCGCCCACCAAGATGATCAGGGACAGGAACAGGTTTTCCGGGCCGTGATGCGCCAGCTCCGAAACCTCGAACAGGTCGTTGATCATGCGGCTCATGATAGAGCCGGTCTTGTGCTCATCAAAGAAGGAGAAGGGCAGCTTCTGTAGATGACGGAACAGCTCCCGGCGCATATCTCCCTGGATCCTGACGCCGACGATGTGGCCCCAGTATTGAATGATATAGTTGAGGAAAGCTTTCATAATGTAGATAAACAGCAGGATCAGTGCCCAGGTGACGAACAGGCGGATGTTCTGATTCGGCACGTAATCATTGATGATGTTCTTCGCGATGACCGGGTAGAACAGGTCGCAGCAGGCCACGATGAAAGCGCAGATCATGTCCAGAATGAACAGCTTCCTATGTGGTTTATAGTATTTGGCAAATTTTTTAATCATAGCGTATGCCCTCCGTGATTTTGATCTGGTTTACTGTATGGTATGATACCACCATTTGTAACATTTTCGCAAGATTTTACTCACAAAATGAACACATAATGTTATCGGGTTCTACAAAATCGGACAGTATAATAAAGGAGCAAAAGGGAATTAGAATGAAAAAACTTATCAGGAGGAAAACATGAGAAACAGTAAGAAAAACAACAGACAACGAAGCAACAGGAAAAAGGATAAGCCTCCAGCAGGCAGGGAGAAAGAGTTTATGATTTACCTGTGGCTGATGAGCCACAGGAACGAGGACGCAGACAGGAGGATCTTTGATGAGGGGTCCTATCATATGCAGCAATTGAATACCTTCTAGTAACAGGCAAAACCGCCGCGGCCGAACCGCGACGGTTTTGCTTTGCCGGGGAAAAGGGAAACGCGGCTGCTGCTTTGCATGGGGGCGCAGGCTGGGGGCGGCACTGGGCGCTATCATCGGGGGCGTATTATATGGCGCTGCGGATATTCGCCTTTTTTATCCGATTCTGCTCAGATGCCCTGTAGTATGCGTGGCCGTGTATTTCATTTTTAGAAAGAAACTGAAAAAGGTGTAGCTTTTTTCTCATATGGTTTCCGCATGAAAAAAGGCGGGACGGCCAAAGCACATTCCGCGCTGAAGTCTATCTCGCCTTATATAACATATCATTTCAACCCGATGCTTGCCAGCTGGACGAACTGTTTGGCTGTCCGCGGGCTTCTGCCGTTGGAACGGATGGCGAAGGCCTCCGCTCTTCTGAACAGCTCGGCTTCCTCCATAGAAAGACCGTACTCGTCAGCCAGACTGCGGACGATCTCCAGATACAGATCCTTTTCCGGCTTGGAAAAGGTGATGGTCAGTCCGAACCTGGCGGACAGGCTCATGGTTTCCTGCAGGGTGTCGTTTAAATGCAGGTCGCTGCCCATTCGGGCTTCCATGGACTCCTTGACCAGATGTCTCCGGTTGCTGGTCGCGTAAATGGCGATGTTTTTCGAGTAACCGGTGACGTTGCCTTCCAGAATGCCCTTGAGGGAGGAGAAGGCGTCGTCGTTGGCTGTAAAGCTGAGATCATCGATATAGAAGATGAACTTTAGCGGGCTGTCGTACAGCAACTCGATGATCTGCGGGATCTCGTGCAGCTGTGATTTATCAAATTCTATCAGGCGGACGCCCTGATCAAAGAACGCGTTGGCGCAAGCTTTGATGGTGGAGGACTTGCCGGTGCCGGCGTCTCCGTAGAGAAGCACGTTGCTGGCCGGTCTGCCTTCCGCAAGGGCGCGGGTGTTTTCCAGCACCTGATTGCGCTCGCGGCTGTAGCCGTAGAGCTGGTCGATGGACTGCGGGTCCGCGTTTTTCACAG
>CAZGED010000128.1:0-2115 GCA_964525085.1 uncultured Senimuribacter sp. | reverse complement strand
CCTTCTCTGACCTTGAAGGCCCGATATCGGGCGAAGCTGCCATAGCCGGTGAACGGCAGGGAAGCGAGCATCTCCTCGTATGCCTGCTTCAAATCTATTTGCTGAGTATCCCAACGAGGCAGAAAATCATCATATTTCATTAAGTCTTGGATTTGAGGAGTAGTTATATCGGCTACTCTTTGGAGAATAACCAATTCCTCGTCGAGACACTCGTAAATAGATTGACTTATTATGGCATTTTTAAGTCTCTTTATCAAAAAGAAGTTTTCATCTTCTTTGATAAACGCAAGGATATACGCAGACAGGTCGCCGCCTTCCTCATATAATGCCTTTGAGAAGGCTCCGTAATATGAGAGCTGCTCATCTAGGGAGCCCTTTTCAATGGCATATAAAAGTTTTTGAAGGCTTGAAACCACAGGGGTCTCAAGGATGCCTCTAAAAACGGAGAGGGCGTTTAACCGTCTGTTCAGATCGAACAGGTCCTGACTCATATTATTCTACCGGAACCGTCCAATCCATGAAGTCTTCCAGCTTACCGGTCTGGATGCCGTAAATGGTGTCGTACATCTCCTGAGCGATCGGTCCGATCTTATTGTCGTTGATAATCATCTTTTCGCCCTTGTAGAGCAGTTCGCCGACCGGAGATACGATGGCGGCTGTGCCGGAAGCGAACATCTCTTTCAGCTGGCCGTCTTTATAAGCCTGTTCCAGCTCGTCGATGGAGATTCGCTTCTCAGTGATCTTGATGCCTTTCTTCTTGCATAGGGCGATGATGGAGTTCCTGGTAATGCCCGGCAGGATGGAGCCGTTGAGTTCGCTGGTCACCACTTCGTCGCCGATGACGAAGAAGGCATTGGCTGCGCCAATCTCTTCGATATATTTTCTTTCAATGCCGTCCAGCCACAGGATCTGCTCATAACCCTTTTCGTGGGCGATTTCCTGCGCCTTCAGGCTGGCGCCGTAGTTGCCGCCGCACTTGGCTTCGCCGGTGCCGCCTTTGACCGCTCTGACGTACACGTCTTCTACGTACATCTTTGTCGGAGCCAGACCGTTTTCAAAATAAGGGCCTACAGGGCTCAGGATAATCATGAACTTATACGTGTTGGAACGCCTTACGCCCAGGAACGGCTCATCTGCGAAGATGAACGGTCTGATGTAAAGGGCAGTGCCTTCACCCTGCGGGATCCAGTCCTGGTCGACCTTTACCAGAGCTTTGATGGCGTCGACAAACAGATCTTCGTCGATGGCAGGAATGCAGAGCCTGTCGTTGGTGTTGTTGGTTCTCTTTGCGTTCATATATGGTCTGAACAGCTGCACGCGGCCTTCCGGGGTCTTGTACGCTTTCAGTCCCTCAAACATCTCCTGGCCGTAGTGAAGTACAACGGCTGCCGGATCCAGCTGGATCGGGCCGTAAGGCACGATGCGGCCGTTGTTCCATCCGTCCTGCGGATTGTAGTCCATGATGAACATGTGATCGGTAAAGACGGTACCGAACCGCAGGCCTTTAGGATCTGGCTTCTGACCGGGATTTGGGTTTTTCGTGATTGGAAATTCGTGTTTCATGGTTGCGTCCCTCTTTTCTTTTTCCGTTTTTCGATTCAAAAAATTCTTCTTTCATTTTACTCCAGTTCTTGTGCTGTGTCAACAAGCGGACTTAAAAAATGCTGGTTTCGCGAACAAAATCCAGGAAGAAAATCCATAGAAAATTTCGGCGTTTTTCTTGACAAATGCCAATCTGATCTGTTAAAATAAGGCTACAGCGCGTGGCAAAAGCATAAATCCAGCTGAGGCCGCGGGCTGCTTTTTTGTACAGAATCTATCAGCAAAATGAAATTACTGCGTGTAGCGTAAAGCGTAAATCCAGCTTTGCCCTGCGCGCTTTTTGTTTGCGAGTAAGATCGTCATAATCATAAGGAGGAGGTATTTAAAAATTGGAAGAAAAATCAAATGCGTTTTTAGAAACGGAGAAAGTGGGCCGACTGATGCGGAAATATGCGGTTCCCTGCATTATTTCCCTTCTGGTCGCAGCCCTGTACAACATCGTGGACCAGATCTTCATCGCCAATGCGGCCTATCTGGGCTCCTACGGCAATGCGGCTAACACAGTCGTCTTTC
>CAZGED010000127.1:0-5543 GCA_964525085.1 uncultured Senimuribacter sp. | reverse complement strand
CGCCTACGGCATGTATGTGGCGGCCTGCGGCCTGTCCGGACCGGCGGAGCGGGATATGGCTGTTTTCGGCGCTGAACTGGGCAGGGCGGCGGAGTATCTGATATCGGCGCGGCCCACGGCTGTAAACCTGGCGTGGGCTGTGAACCGGATGATGAAAGTTTTTCACACCGCAGCACCGGACACAGTGGAGAGCGCCAGACGGACACTCTTTGATGAAGCGGAGAAGATACGCCGGGAGGACGAGGCCGCCTGCTACGCCATGGGAGAGCACGGCCTGTCGCTGCTTTCGCCGGGCATGGGGATTCTGACGCACTGTAACGCGGGAACCATCGCCACGGCCAAGTACGGGACCTGTCTCGCGCCGATCTATCTGGGACAGGAGCGGGGCTACGGCTTCCGCGTCTTTGCCGACGAGACGAGGCCGCTTCTACAGGGGGCGCGGTTGACGTCCTGGGAGCTGCATCGCTCGGGAGTGGACGTGACGCTGATCTGCGACAACATGGCTTCCATCGTCATGAAAAACGGCTGGATCGACGCGGTGGTGGTGGGCTGTGACCGCATGGCGGCCAACGGCGACGGAGCCAACAAAATCGGCACCTCCGGCGTCGCGATTCTGGCAAAGGAGTACGGCATTCCGTTCTACATGTTCGTGCCGACGTCGACCATCGATCCGGACACGCCGACGGGGGACGACATTCGCATTGAGTTGCGGGACGGCGAGGAAATCTACCGGATGTGGTACGAAAAACCTATGGCGCCTGAAGGCGTCAAAACCTACAACCCGGCGTTTGACGTGACGCCGGCAAAGTACATTACCGCCGTGGTCACGGAAAAGGGCATTGTCAGGCCGCCGTACAGGGAAAATCTGGCGGCGCTGTTGAGATAGAAAAGAGGAATTTGCATGGAAAGTGAGAAGAAAGGCTTTATCGCCCGTTATGTGAAGATCATCGTTGTGCTAGCCGTGGTGGCGGGCTCGTCATCGGGCATCTTCGGCAGCGCCATCGAGGCGCCGTCGCTGGTCATCGGGTTCTGGAGGCTGACCCTGGGACTGCCGTTTTTTGCCGTCCCGGTGCTGTCGAAACAAAGGGAAACGCTGCGGGCGGTGTCAAAAAAAGAGCTGGGATGGTCTTTTGCCGCGGGGGCGTTTCTGTTTGCCCATTTCTTCACTTGGTTTAATGCGGTGAAGCTGACCAATGTGGCCAGCGGCGTTGTACTGGCGGCCCTCCATCCGCTGGTGGTGTTGATCACCGTATTCGTATTGAAGCGCCATGTAGGGCGGCGGCCTGTCATGGGCATCGTGCTGGCGCTGCTGGGCGGCGTGCTGATCGCGGGCCTGGACTATCAGCAGCTGGCGGCGGGCAATTTTACGGGAGACGTCCTGGCTTTTCTCGCGGGCATGTTTATGGGGCTGTACTTTGCCATCGGCAGTGAGGTCAGAAAGAACGTGCCGGGGCCGACGTATGTCTTCTTGGTATTCCTGGCCTGCTGGATCTGCTTTGTTGTGGGCATCATAGCCAGCGGCACGCCGGTTCTGGGCTATTCCGCCAAGGACTATGTGCTGATGGTGGGGCTGACCCTGGTGTGCCAGATCGGCGCTCACGCCGTATTCAATCTGTGCTTCGGATACGTGGATTCTCTGTACGTATCGGCCTGGGAGTCGGGAGAATCGGTATTTGCCATCATTATGGGCGTTCTGTTCCTGAGACAGATCCCGACTTCGTGGGAGCTGATCGGCTGCGCCGTAGTGGTGATCGGGCTTCTGTACTATAACTACTATACTGGGCTGGCGGAGAAAGAGGAGGCGGGCCGGTCATGAGCTACAAGGTGAGACTGGAGACTTTTGAAGGGCCTTTTGACCTTCTGGTGTATCTTATCGAAAACGCCCAGATGAATATCTACGATATTCAGATTTCGGAGATCACCAGCCAGTACATGGCGTGTATTGAGGACATGCGGGCTATGGACGTGGCCGTGGCGACGGAGTTCATGGTGCTGGCGGCCACTTTGATCGATATCAAGAGCAAGATGATTCTGCCGCGGTACACCCCGGAGGGAGAGACTTTGACGGAGGAAGACCCGAGGAGTGAGCTGGTGGAACGGCTGCTGGAATACAAGAAGTACCGGAAGGGCGCGGAACTCCTGCGGGAACGGGAGGAGGCCATGGAACACGTTTTCGAGAAGCCTCAGGAGGATATCTCCGAATATCTGGACAGGCCGGAGGAGCTGCTGGATCTGGATATCGGCAAGTTCGCAACGGCGTTCCATCTGTTTCTGCGCAAAAAGAAACGGGAAGAGGACGTGCGTGCCCATTATACCCGGGTTGAACGGGAAAAGGCTACCATGGAGACCCGGATGGTGTACATCAAAAACCGGTTCCTGCGGGCGATTGCCGCCGGTGTGCGGCGGATTTCTCTGCGCGAGCTGATTCCTGACAAAAAGAACCGGTACGACGTGGTGGTCACCTTCGTGTCGGTGCTGCAGATGATGAGAGACAAGTATCTGGACGCGGAGCAGTCGGTGACCTACGGAGAGATCACCGTGATACCGGGCGAGAGAAAACTGGAGGAGGAAACGCTAGTTGAGCAGTAAAAAGCAAATCAAATCGGCATTGGAGTCCATGATGTTCGTCTGGGGGGAGCCTCTGGAGGTCAAGGTTTGCGCCGAGATGTTCGATATGAGCAAGGAAGAGACGGAGGCTCTGTTTTTTGAGCTGGCCGACGAGTATGAGCAGGAAGGCCGGGGAATCGTGATCCGGCAGGTGAACAAGGGGTTTCAGTTTGTGACCCGGCCGGAAAACGGTGAGTTCATCGAGCGGCTGTGCAGGCCGGTCAAAGTCAAGAAGCTGTCTCAGTCGGCTCTGGAGGTTCTGGCCATCATCGCCTACAAGCAGCCTGTAACAAAGGGTGAGATCGACGCGATCCGGGGCATCAAATGTGACCGGGTGGTGGACGGCCTGATGAAGAAGGATCTGATCTTTGTCAAGGGCAGATCGGAGGGTGTGGGCCGGCCCATGCTGTACGGCACTACGGATACGTTTTTGAAGCAGTTCGGCTTCGCAACATTGAAAGAACTGCCGGATATTGAGGATATCGAAGGCGTCATCGGCGGCTCCGGCTCCGGGTCTGAGGCCGGTTCCGGCTTTGGTTCCGGCTCCGGTTTTGGCGGGGCAGACGGCCATGGCGGCGGTGCGGACTGCGAGAACGATGACGACGACGGTTTTGACGGCGGATACGATGACGGATGGGAGCAGATTTCCATCGAAGGCATCGATATGGGCGGCGGCTCGGCACAGGATGAAGCCTTGGATGGGACCAGGACGGCTGATGAGGCCGAAGGCGCAGACGCGGCCAGGACGGCCGGTAAGGCCGAAAGCGTGGATATCACTGAGACGACCGGTAAGGTCGAAAACGTGGATACGGCCGGGATGGCCGGTGAGGCAGAGGAGGTATAAAGATGGAGATGGAAAAAGTGAAGTGCCCAGGCTGCGGCAATGAGATGAACATGGAAATTCATGAGTTCGTGGATATTTCGACGGATCCGGAATATAAAGAGCAGATCATGAACGGTTCTCTGTTCCTGGTCAAGTGCCCGGAATGCGGCGAAGAGACGCTGGCGGAGTATCCGGTGATGTATATGGATCCGTCCAAGAAGCTGACGATCTATATGGCTCCCGGTCACGACGAAGGACTTTTAGAGCAGCTGAACAGCCTGGAACTGCCGGAATCGGAAATCGATGAAGAGGCCGTATACCGGGTGGTGGAAAGCGGAGAAGCGCTTTTGGAGAAGATTCTGATCTATGACGGCGGCAGAGATGACAGACTGATGGAGCTGTACAAGGCTCTTATCGTAGAGAACATTAAGGAAGAATGGCCGCAGGTCAAACGAGAGGATCTTCTGTATTTTCTGGATGGCGACGAGGAATATTTCATCGTCTGGGATTTCCAGAACCTGGCCGGTGAGCAGATGACGGTCAACATCGACGATGAGCTGTACGATCAGCTGAAACGGGATTACCTGCCTGCGCTGGCTGTGCCTGCGGGCAAGTACGTGGAAGTGGACGGAACATGGCTGGATCAGCGGATCCAGGTAGAGCCGTAGGGAGGACCGGAGAATGGCATGAGTACTACAAAAAAGCTGAAGCGGATGAAGCGTCGGGAGCTTCTGGAACTGCTTCTGGTGGTGATGAAAGAAAATGAATCCCTGCGAAAGAGACTGCAGGCTTCGGAAGGAGAATCCGTCTCCGAAAAAGCCGGCGACGGCAGGGCCGGTGCTGCCATCCCTGCCGACTTTGCCAACGTTGCTGTCTCTGTCGGCTCTGCCGGCTCGGCAGAGGGTACCGAGGGCCTCTCTCCGGCGGAGGAAGACCTCCGAGGGGAACAGGTTGAGGCGGAGCTGGACCGCGTAAAATACAGGAAACAGTATCGGTCGGTCTTTCGCAGTACCGTCTCTACCCTGATCGTCGTAGCGGCGGTGGCCGTTTTGATCTCTACCCTGTGGATGCCGGTACTGAAGATCTACGGCGATTCCATGTCTCCGACCCTTTCGGAAGGGCAGATCATGACGGCGATGAAAACCAGCAATTTTGAATCCGGCGACATCATCGCCTTTCAATATAACAATAAGATTTTGATCAAAAGATATATTGCGGGGGCCGGCGACTGGGTGGATATCGACGAAGACGGAACCGTGTACGTCAACGGAGAAGCCCTGGATGAGCCTTATCTGACGGATAAAGCCTTCGGAGAGTGCAACCTGGATCTGCCGTACCAGGTGCCGGAATCCAGAATCTTTGTTATGGGAGACAACCGGAGCGTTTCCCTGGATTCCCGCAACACGGCGGTGGGATGCGTAGCGGCGGAGCAGATCGTAGGAAAAGTCATGTTCCGCATCTGGCCGCTGTCTGAATTCACGGTATTTTCCTGACTGTAGAAAGGAGAATCCTGCTTGAAGAAACACAGCCTGAAAAAAAACAGGTCTACCATCTTCTTTGTCGTCGTCCTGGCCGTGGGATTGTCCCTTTTGCTGTATCCTACGGTCAGCAACTGGTGGAATTCCATGCATCAGACGAGAGCCGTAGCGGAATACGCGCAACAGGTCGGAGAGATGGACAACGAGGAATATCAGAAGCTTCTGGAAAGCGCCCACGCCTATAACGAGGAACTGGCGCAGAAGTCCGGGAGTCCTTTTGTGCTGTCAGATGCGGAGCGGGAAACCTACAACGCCATGCTGGATATTACCGGCACGGGGATGATGGGTTATCTGGAGATCCCCATGCTCCGCACGACCCTGCCGATCTATCACGGCACCAGCGACGCGGTACTGTCCTCCGGCATCGGTCATATCGAAGGTTCCTCTCTGCCGGTGGGCGGGGAAAGCACGCACTGCGTTCTGTCCGGACATCGGGGTCTGCCGTCTGCCAAGCTGCTGACCGACCTGGACAAAATGGTGGTGGGCGATGTCTTTGTCCTCCATGTCCTGGATGAGACCCTGACTTACGAGGTGGACCAGATCCGCATCGTGGAGCCGCAGGAGCTGGACGAGCT
>CAZGED010000126.1:0-5564 GCA_964525085.1 uncultured Senimuribacter sp. | reverse complement strand
GTATTTTGCATTGACTGTAGGTAACGCAAAGAGGCAGGTGCTTTGAGGAGCCTATAGTTATTATGTGAACTTCCTACGCAAGGAACTTCCATTCTCTGAAATTGTATGAGTCCTCCATGCAAGGCCTTGATATTTCATTGCAAATGGACATCTTCCTGTGCGCTTACTTCAGACATGATCATTTTTGAAGCAGAAGGGGTCGAAAAGTTTTAGCCGTGGACATTGACACAACAAAAAATGCGTGATAGAATTGAGTTAGCTTGAGCTAACTGGCGTTGACGAACGATGAAAACGCCGGCAAACACCAATCACACGGACTCACGCTGACGATTTCCGGCCCAGGGGCCTGTTTCGCAGCGGATTTTCATATGTATCAAAGCGGAGGAAACGAAATATGTTTATACAGCTGAAGGATGGAAGAAAGCAATACGGCGCGGGAGAAACGGCTGTATTCGCGTTGGACGGGGCCAACCTGTCTATAGAGGAGGGCAAGATCTACGTGATCCTGGGACCTTCCGGCTCAGGAAAGAGCACCCTTTTGAATATGATCGGAGGCCTGGATTCCCTGGACGGCGGCAGCCTGTCCGTGGCGGGGAGGAATCTCAGCCAGGCGGGAAAGAAGGAACTGACGGATTACCGCAGGGAGGAAGTAGGCTTTGTCTTCCAGTTCTACAACCTGATTCCGGATTTGACCGTGGAGGAGAACATCGAAGTGGTTTCCGACATATCAGAGCATCCGCTGGACATCGAAGAGGTGCTGAAGGCTCTGGATATGGAAATGTACAGAAGGCGTTTCCCTAAGGAGCTGTCCGGTGGGCAGCAGCAGAGAGCCGCCATCGGGAGAGCTTTGATCAAGAATCCCAAGCTGCTGCTGTGCGACGAGTTGACCGGCGCCCTGGACACCAAATCCTCCCGGCAGGTGCTGGAATTTATCGAAAAGGTAAACCGGCAGTTCGGAACCACCATCGTGATCATCACCCACAACGAGGCTATCGCAGATATGGCGGACCATGTGGTCCGCATCAAGGACGGACGGATTGCCGCCGACGAGGAAAACCGGAAGAAGCTGCGGGCGCAGGATCTGGCGCTGTAGGAGGGATAACGTGATGAGACTCAATCGGCGCTATAAGCGGAACATAAAAGAAAACCTGTCGTTTTACATAGCTTCTACGGTGCTGACCATCGTTTCCATTTTCATGTTCTTTGTCATGAATATTGCGGGAAGCGGCATCATGGATTTCGGGGAGGTTTTTCTCAGTGAGCACAACGTGGAGGACGCTTCTTTTACCACGTACCAGCCCCTCTCGGAGAAGGACATGGCGCGCCTGGAACAGGACTTTGACGTGGAATTAGAGGCCCAGCGGTATATCAATATAGAGGACGAGGCGTACACCGTCCGGGTCTTCAGCAGGAACAAAGTGATCAACCTGCCGGAGATCACGGCGGGCAGGGATATCGAAGCCGAGGACGAGATCCTTTTGTCGGAGGGGTTCAGCGTGAACCATGACATCTCCGTCGGAGACAGCTTTACGGTGGACGGGAAGGCTTACCGTGTATGCGGCTTCTTCCAAAGGCCGGACTATCTCTACATGCTGGAAGATCTGGACTCCAGCTATAAAAACGATACCACCTTCCTGCTGTCCTACGTGTCGGACGACGTCTTTGACAGTCTGGATGCGGGCGGCTGCCGGTACATGGTGGTCTTCCATAAGGACAACCGGGATGATTTTCGGAAGAAAATATACGAGGATTACATGACGGGAGAGTACGTCAGCGCGGAGGAGAACCTGCGCATCACCATGGTAGCGGACCAGGCGCAGCTATTTTTGATCTGCTCCTGGATTCTCCTGGTCTCCGTCTCTCTGGTCACGGTGGCGTTGATCAGCATCATCATCCGCAGAAAAGTGCAGGATGAGCAGAAGCTGATCGGAACCCTGTCGGCCTTAGGCTACGGAAAACGGACGCTTGTGATGCATTACGTGATCATGGGCGTGATACCGGGACTTCTGGGCGGCATTCTGACGGTGGCGGTCACCGGCGTATGCGCCCAGCCTTACGGGGAGATGGGCCTGGCGGATTATGAGCCGCTGCACATTGATTTTACCCTGTCGCCTGTATCGGCGGTAGCGGCCATTCTGATCCCCACTTTGATGTACGTTCTGTCAGCGGCGAGGGCCACCGGCAGACTTTTGAAGAGGGATACGGTCCTTTTGCTCAACGGGGCAGGTGCGGACAACAAAAAGACGAAGAAGCTGTGGATCGATAAAAAGAAAAAGATCCGGACGAAATTCGCATTCCGGTCCCTTCTCGCCAATTCGGGAAGGAGCTTTGTGGTGCTGCTGGGCGTCTTTCTCGGCGCCTTCATCGTCATGTTCGCGTTTATGACCATCGACGCGGTCAATGAATTGCCGGACGCTTACAGGGAACAGTCGGGAAACTATGAGAAGCAGTACGTGCTGAATACCTTCCTGCAGGGAGAACCGGAGGAGGGCGATCCTCTGCTGATGGCCGGGTTTGAACACGACGGAGGCGCGTTTACCATGGTCGGCGCCGATGTGGACAACAGCACGCTGAATCTGGAAACGGACGACGGCAGGGCAGACCTGGACGACGGCTGGTATGTCAGCAGCCTGCTGGCGTATATCTGCGATATAGAGGAAGGGGATACCTTCACCTTTGTCAATGGGGTCTCCATGGAGGAATATCAGGTAGAGATCGCAGGCATCATCCGGACGGATATGCAGAAATATCTGATCGGATCCAGGGAAGCCGTCGGCGAGCTCCTGGGCATCGACGCAGATCAGTACAACGGGATCCTCTCCAGAGGCAGCGTGGACATCGATCCGTCCCTCGTTGCCCGGGAGATCAACGACACGGCTATCGATGACCAGATGAAGACGATGATGAACGAAATGGGCGTCATCATCTATATGTTGATCCTCATTGGCGGGATCATCTGCATCGCGGCGGTCTATGTGGCGGTCAACATGCTGGTTACGGAGAACCGTCTGAACATTTCCATGCTGAAGGTTCTGGGATATCGGGACAAGGAGATCAACCGGATGGTGCTGAGCGCCAACCACGTTTTGCTGCCGGCAGGTCTGGCGCTTGGGATTTTGGCCGCCTATTTTGCGATCAGGATCTTTTTCGCAGCCTATGCGGAAACAGAAGGCATGATCATACCGACGGTTTTGACACCGGCCAGCGCAGGGCGGACCATCGTCATTGTCAGCATATGCTACTTTCTCTCCCTGGCGCTGGCCCGGCGAAAAGCGGCGCGGGTGGATATGGTGGAGAGCCTGAAGGACAATCGGCAGTAGCTTTCGCCCCATGGGCGGATCATCGTCTGTGACTATGACGCTTTTCAGACAGCAAAAAGGCCAGCAGCAACACGTCTGCCGGTCTTTTTGATTATTTCGCCTGTTTCGCTGCGGACTGATCCCCCGGATCTGATCTTCCGGATCTGATCTAGGCCTGATCCACGATCTGATCCTCGATCTGGATCTCCGTCTCCATGTGATACTTCTCTTTCAGCTCTTCCAGCTCTTTGAAATGGGGCTGCCGGGTATGGGCTTTCTGCGCCTCCCGGCTCTCCCACTGTTCCCATAAGAAGATCTGGTTTTCGGTCTCTGCCGGGTAATAGTAGCTGTAGCGAATGCAGCCGTCTTCCTTTCTCGACGCTTCCATCACGCCGTGGGCTTTGATGTCCGCAAAAAACGCGTCCCTGTCCTCGCGGCTGTCCAGGATATAGGTTACATAAAAATTGGTCATGACGCAGTCCTCCCGTCTCTGTGTTTTCGTTAATTTTGATTTTGCTTTGATGCATCTATCATATCACGAAAGGCAGTTCTTTGCAATCAGGAAGCAGGACTTGGGATAATGACCAGGGCCTACGCACGAAAAACATAGACAAGAATCTGAACGGAGTCTGAACCCGTGGGACATGGAGCAGTCGAATCAGCAACCTTTTTTGATTTTTGGGGCAAATGTTGCGCGTTACCTTCCAATCAGGCCTTCAAAACACTAAAACCGGCTGATTTTTGTCAAAAATCAGCGAAATGTTGCCGAGTTTATGTATTATTATGGCTGTGGTAGTATAATGTGTGTAAATTAAAAAAAAATTGAGCCAATTGCTCATCCTTTAGGTATAATGATAATAACCACAAAACCAAATACCAAAAGAGGATGTAACAATGGCTCAAATCAATATTACACTAAATCAGGAAGAAATTCTACAGTTAATGTTAAAAGATCGTGAAGGAGCGTTCAAAAAACTTCTTCAGGAATCATTAAACAGCCTCATGAAAGCTGAATCAGCGGAACAGCTCAATGCGCAGCCATACGAACGCACAGAAGAACGTGCTGACTCAAGAAACGGATTTCGAGAGAGAAGCCTCAATACCCGGATCGGCACGATTGTCCTGAAGGTTCCAAGGCATAGGAACAGTTCCTTTGAAACTACGATCTTTGATGAGTACACGAGAAGCGAATCGGCTTTGATTTCTTCTATGATGGAAATGGTAGTAAACGGGGTGTCCACGAGAAAAGTATCCAAAGTGGTAGAAACCTTATGCGGCACTTCTTTCTCCAAATCAACCGTTTCAAAGATCTGCAGCGAACTGGATAGGCCAGTCAGGGAATTCAAGGATCGGCCCATCACAGAAGAATATCCCATCGTTACAGTCGACGCGACCTTTTTTAAGGTCCGGGAGGACCACAGAGTCATTTCTAAGGCCTTAATGATTGCGTATGCGATAAACCGTTTTGGTTATCGCGAAATCATTGGATTTGATGTTTTTTCAAAAGAATCCAATGATACCTGGATTGAATTTTTCCAGGGACTTCGCCGCAGAGGGCTTCGCAGTGTAAAACTCATCATATCAGATGCACACGAGGGGATCCAAAAGGCGATTGCTGCCGTGTATCCAGATACAGCATGGCAGCGGTGCCAGTTTCACTTTTCCAAAAATATCGCGGAGAAGGCCCCTAAAAAATACCAAAAGGGGTTGCGTGCAGAGCTGCAGGAAATGTACAATTGCGAAACCATAGAGGCTGCCAGGGCACGCCGTGATGAGATCATTCATGACTATCGGGACGTCGCTGAAAGCGCGATGGAATGTCTGGAAAATGGATTTGAAAGTGCGATGACCGTAATGATCTTTTCCAAAGGACTCAGAAAGGCATTACGCACCTCAAATCACATCGAACGGCTGAACAAGGAGCTGAAGCGTCGCTCCCATGCAATAGGGATCTTTCCTAACGAGGAATCCCTTTTACGGCTGATGGGCGCTGTCATGATGGAGAGAAATGATATGCTTCAGCAAGCTAAGCGGAGAGTCTTCTACAATCCTGGTATGGAAGAACTCTCCCAATGTGAGCAACAGCTGAAGCAGATTGCCAAAGAGCAGATGCAAATGCGCGCAGCTTAGGACCACAATATACCTAAAGGAATTTACACACAAAGATGGACTTGACTATTATTATGTAATTAAAACCATTTTTTACAATCCAAAAATCGATTTTATCTGGAAAACGATGAAGAACGCGCAACATTAATTGATTTT
>CAZGED010000125.1:0-5632 GCA_964525085.1 uncultured Senimuribacter sp. | reverse complement strand
CGGTCATCGAGGTCATCGTCACCAAGACCATGGAGGCGGTGCGGAGCCGCCGGCAGGACAAGCTGGTGCTCTCCGGCGGCGTGGCGGCCAATTCCAGGCTGCGGGCCGATCTGGCGGCGGCCTGTGAAAAGGCAGGCGTCAGGCTCTATGTGCCGGAACCGGTGCTGTGCACGGACAACGGCGCCATGATCGCCTGCGCGGCCTATTACAAGTACCAGTCCCAGGGACCGGATGATCTGACCCTGGACGCCTATCCGGATATGGCTATTTGACGGAGAAAACGATGATCATTTTATCAGCGAAGGATATTACCAAAAACTATGGTGTAGACGTGATCCTGGACAAGGTTTCCTTTCACATCAACGAAGGGGACCGGATCGGCATCGTCGGCGCCAATGGCGCGGGCAAGACCACCCTGCTGAACATTCTGGCGGGGGAGCTGCCTGCCGACGGAGGAGACTATTTCCTGTCCCAGGACAAGACCATAGGATATTTAAAACAGAAGAACAACTTTGAGACGGAGAACACGGTCATAGAGGAAGTACATAAGATCTTCCGGCGGCTGGCCGACATGGAACAGGAACTTCTGGACCTTTCTTCGCAGATCGCTGAGAAGGGTGCGGAGGCGGGCTGCCTGATGAACCGATACGCTTCCCTGCAGGATACCTTTAAGAGTGAGGGCGGCTACTCGTATAAAAGCGAGATCACCGGCATCTTAAACAGCATGGCCTTCGGGGAGGAGTTCTATGACAAGAAGATCAGCACGCTGTCGGGCGGGGAGCGGACCAGGCTGGCCCTGGCCTGTCTGCTTTTAGAGAAGCCGGACATGCTGTTTCTGGACGAGCCGACCAACCATCTGGACATCGGCACCCTGAAGTGGCTGGAGCAGTATCTGCGCGGCTATAAGGGGACCATCGTCATGGTGTCCCATGACCGGTACTTTCTGGACCAGATGGCGACCAGGATCTTTGAGATGGAGCATCACCATTTGAAGGCCTACGAGGGCAACTACTCGGCTTACGCAGAGAAGAAGCGGGCCTTGCGGGAAGCGGAGCTGCGGGCGTATAACAAACAGCAGACGGAGATTCGACGTCAGGAGGATATGATCCGCCGGTTCAAGGAGCGGGGCACGGAGAAGCTGGCCAAGCGGGCGGCTTCCAGAGAGAAGCGTTTGTCCCATCTGGAGCGGCTGGAACGGCCGGAGGCGGAGCTGGGGAAGATGAAGATCCACTTCCGCCAGGAATATCAGAGCGGCTATGACGTGCTGTACGGCGAAGGCCTGGCCAAGTCCTTCGGTTTTGGTGCCGGCCGCAGAGAGCTGTTCTCCCACGTGGACTTCGATATCAAACGGGGAGAGCGGATCTGCATCGTCGGTCCCAACGGCGTGGGAAAGACCACGCTGCTGCGGATTTTGATGGAAGAGCTGTCGCCGACAGAGGGCTATCTGAAGATCGGCCACAACGTCAAGTTCGGCTACTACGATCAGGGGCAGCTGCTGCTCAACGACGCAGCCACGGTCATGGACGAGGTTCACGATTCCTATCGATTGTATAAGGACGCGGAGATCCGGTCTATTCTGGGACGGTTCCTGTTCAAGAACGACCAGGTCTTTCTGCAGGTGGGCTCTCTCTCCGGCGGGGAGAAAGCCCGGCTGTCGCTGCTGAAGCTGATGATGAGCGGCGCCAACGTGCTGCTTCTGGACGAACCGACCAACCACCTGGACATCGATTCCAAGGAGGTCTTTGAGGATGCCCTGCTGGAATATCCGGGAACGGTCATCGTGGTTTCCCACGACCGGTATTTTCTCAACAAGATCCCTACCAGGATTTTGGAGCTGGAAAAGGACGGGCTGCGGGAGTACCTGGGCACCTACGACTATTATGTAGAGAAGAAGGCATCGGTGGAGTCGGGCCGGAAGTATCTCCGGGAGCTGGGCGGCGCGGAGCCGGGCGCGGGCGCTTCTAAAGCCGTAGAACCGGCAAAGGGAAAATCGTCCGGCGGAAACTCCTTTGATCAGGGGAGAAAGCTGTCCTCCGCCGAGGAGAGAGCCTTGAAGAAGGAAAAGGAGGCGGAGGAGCGCAGGCTCGCCAGAGAAAAGGACCGGCTGGAGGCTTTGATCGAGGAGCTGGAGACGGCGATCGCGGAGAATGAGGCGCAGATGTGCTTACCAGAGAACCTGGCAAACCACCAGCTCTTGACAGAATTAGACCAAAAAAATGAAAAATGCAGGAATGAACTGGAAGAGGCCTATGAAAAATGGATGGCATTGGCTTAAAATGTTAAAAAAAACGAATTTTTTTCTTGCATTACATATGGAGGTCAACTATAATAAGTTCTGTAATTAGTAATGACAGATGGAGGTTTATTATGGCTTTTGATAAAATCAGAGCAATCATTATGGATCAGCTCAATGTCGGCGAGTCCATGGTTACCATGGACACGAACATGATGAAGGATCTGGAGGCAGACTCCTTGGATGCCGTAGAGATCATCATGGCGATCGAAGATGAGTTCAATATCGAGATTCCGGATGAAGAGGCTGAAAAGTTCCAGTTAGTCGGCGATCTGGTAAGATATGTCGAAGCAACTTGCGACCAGGAATAAAAATTGAAACCCGTCAGTCTTTGGCGGGTTAGTTTTTTTTATGACCTAACCCGGCGAGCCCGAGCGGCAGCGAGAGGGGAGCTGTTGGTAGGTCAAACGCGAGGCTTGCCCAAGAAAACGACCACGAAGTGGGAAGTTTGATTGGGAGCAAGCTACGGCGGAACCTAACCCGGCGAGCCCGAGCGGCAGCGAGAGGGGAGCTGTTGGTAGGTCAAACGCGAGGCTTGCCCAAGAAAACGACCACGAAGTGGGAAGTTTGATTGGGAGCAAGCTACGGCGGAACCTAACCCGGCGAGCCCGAGCGGCAGCGAGAGGGGAGCCGTTGGTAGGTCAACGGAAGAATTGCAGCCGGCTGAAGCCGGAGCCTTGCAAGAGAGTGAAGGAGAAAAATCGGAACATGAAAAACGCAAAGATATCGAATGCGGTCATCAAGCGGTTGCCCAGATACAGAAGATATCTGATCGAGCTGCGTAAAAAGGGTGTGGAAAAGATCTCATCTAAGGAATTCAGCAATCTGATCGGATATACGGCATCGCAGATCAGGCAGGACTTGAACAATTTTGGCGGTTTTGGCCAGCAGGGATACGGTTACAGCGTGGAAGGACTTTACGATGAGATCAGCGCCATCTTGGGGCTGGACAAGGAGTATCGGATGGTCATCATCGGCGCGGGAAATCTGGGACAGGCCATCGCCAAGTATACCAATTCCTATGGCAAACAGGGTTTCGGGGTTTACGGCATATTTGAAATCAGGCCAAGCCTGATCGGCACGTACCTGGAAGGGATCGAGATTCGCGAATATGAAGAGATCGTTGAATTCGTAGAGAAAGAGGAGATTGATATCGGGATCATCTGCGTCGGGCAGGAAGCCGCTCAGGAGGTGGCTGATAAGCTGTCCTTTGCCGGTGTCAAGGGCATTTGGAATTTTGCGCCGACCGATATCGAAGTGCCGAAGCATGTGGCCCTGGAAAACGTGTACCTGTCCGACAGCCTCCATTCCCTGGCATATCATATGAATGATATCCAAAAGAGAGAGGCGAAGGGCAAATGGGGCAAGAGCGAATAAAAACCGGCGGCGAGAACAAAGCGGCAGGCCGGGAAAGCGCCAAATGGAATGGGAACCTTGTGAAAGCGCTGCATAAATGCATAAAATAAAGCTGCTTCCATATTGGAAACAGCTTTATCGTTCACAGTTGGTTATGTAATTAACCTTCTGTTGGAGCTTCAACCGGGCAAGCACCTGCGCAAGCGCCGCAATCGATGCATTTGTCAGCGTCGATTACAAAGATGCCGTCGCCTTCGGAGATCGCTTCAACTGGACATTCTGCTGCACAAGCGCCACAAGCGATGCAAGCGTCAGTAATTTTATAAGCCATGATAGTTCCTCCTTTGAGCTAATAAGTGTTTTGATTCGCCTATTATTATAACAGAAGGACGAGTATAAGTAAAGATGAAAGTTTATACTTTGACGGGTAAAAGTGGCACGGGAAAGTCGTACCAAGCCATGAACCTTTGCAGAGAAAAGCATATAGAAAGCCTGATCGACGACGGTCTGTTTATCTACCGAAACCGGGTGGAGGCAGGGATTTCAGCCAAGCGTCAGAAGACCATGGTCGGCGCGATCAAGACGGCCCTGTTCACCCAGGACGATCATGCCGCCTCCGTATCCGAAAGAATCAAAGCGGTACAGCCGAAAAGCCTGCTGATCATCGGCACCAGCGATAAGATGACCGATAAGATCGTGGCCAGACTGGGTCTGCCCGCCGTATCGGAGCGGATCTATATCGAAGACATTACCACCGATGAAGAACGGGATATCGCAGACCGTCAGCGCCGCGTGATGGGAAAGCACGTGATCCCGGCGCCGACCCTGCAGCTGAAGCGGGACTTCGCCGGCTACTTCCTGGATCCCCTGCGGATCTTCCGCGGGTTCAACGCCCGGGGCAAGGTCCAGTATTCAGAGCGGACCGTCGTGCGGCCGACCTTCAGCTATATGGGAGAATTCTTCATTTCAGATACGGTGATCACCGATATTGCCCGGTGTGTGAGCCGGGAAGTGGACGGCATCGGTAGTGTGATGAAGGTGTATGAGAACACGTCGCCGGATAATCTGATCGTAGAGGCAGCCATTTCCATGAAGGACAGCGCTCCCCTTTGGGCGTGCGCCGAGGATTTTCAAAAAAGGCTGGCTGAAGTGCTGGAATATATGACGGCTTTCAATGTGGTGCAGGTCAATGTGGAAATCCGAGGCATTGAATAAGCCGGTTGTCAAGAGGCGCTCTTTGGGTTGAGGGGCGCCTTTTCTGTAACTTTGTGCCGAAAAAAACGGTAAATTTCTTCAAAAATTTTCATAAAAAATATTGACAAGGGAGCCAGAAAGACCTACAATAAAGAAGATGATTAGCACTCAATTGAAATGAGTGCTAATAAGAAATCGTATCAAATTAGATCCATATAAATCAGGAGGTAGAGAAAATGAGTTTTGGAATCAAGCCACTGGGCAGCAGAGTTGTGATCAAGAAATTAGAAGCCGAAGAGAAGACACAGGGCGGTATCATTCTGACAAGCACTGCGAAGGAGAAACCACAGATGGCAGAAGTCGTGGCTGTAGGCCCCGGAACAAAGGATGAGCCGATGGAGCTGAAAGAAGGAAACAAGGTCGTATTCTCCAAGTACGCCGGTACAGAAATCAAATACGGCGGCGAAGAGTACACCATCATGAGCCAGTCCGATATTCTGGCTACTGTAGAATAAGGTTAAGATTGGGAGGTAACATAAAATGGCAAAAGATTTATATTACGGAGAAGACGCCAGAAGAAAACTGCAGGCTGGCGTAGATAAATTAGCGGACACAGTGAAGATCACCCTTGGACCAAAGGGCAGGAACGTTTTGATCAACAAATCCTTCGGCTCCCCGCTGATCACCAATGACGGCGTGACCATCGCAAGAGAGATCGAGCTGGAAGACGCGGTTGAGAACATGGGCGCGCAGCTGGTCAAAGAAGTTGCGACCAAGACCAACGATGTA
>CAZGED010000124.1:0-5634 GCA_964525085.1 uncultured Senimuribacter sp. | reverse complement strand
AGCTTTTCGCGACAGCTTGATTATATTACCACCTTTTCGCCCCTCTGTCAATAGGTTTTTTGAGAAAAAAATCAAAAAGATCTGGCCGTGAGGGCAAAGCTCCCGCGCCGCCTCATTGCCCGAGAGGATCAAAAGGTCCTTCATACATTCCTCGTAGGAAATGACCTCCCCCTCTTCCCGGCATATCAAAAGCCGCCCTTCCGGACGGCTTTTACAATCATATGAAAGCGAACGCTTTATTTGATCACAACCTTGTGGAATTTCTTCTTTCCTTTCTGGATGATCAACTCGCCATCCTTGAACATGTCGACGGTCACGGCCATCTTAGCGTTGGTCACCTTCTCGCCGTTGACGGACAGTCCGCCCTGCTCGATGGTTCTGAAGCCTTCGCCGTTACTCGGTACCAGGCCCAGTTCTTTGATCAGGGATACGAGGCCCTTGCCTTCTCCCTCAAAGACCGCAGCTTCCATCTCGGTCGTTGGAATATTCGCAGCATCTCCGCCGCCGCCAAAGGCCGCTCTCGCACCCTCCTGCGCCTTCTTGGCTTCTTCCTCGCCGTGAACCAGCTTGGTTACCTCGTAAGCCAGGATCTCCTTCGCTTTGTTGATCTCAGCGCCTTCCAGAGAGGAAAGTCTCTCTACCTCTTCCATCGGCAGGAACGTCAGGAAGCGCAGACATTTGTTCACGTCAGCGTCCGCGACGTTTCTCCAATACTGATAGAACTCGTACGGGGAGGTTTTATCCGCCGACAGCCACAGCGCACCCTTCTGCGTCTTGCCCATCTTCTGTCCTTCACTGTTGGTCAACAGGGCAAAGGTCATGCCTTCCACGTCGATACCGCACCATTTCCTGGACAGCTCTTTGCCCGCCAGGATGTTGGACCACTGGTCGTTGCCGCCGAACTGCATCTTCAGGCCGAAGTCTCTGGCCATCACGGTAAAGTCATACGCCTGCATTAGCATGTAGTTGAACTCAAAGAAGGTCAGGCCGTCGACCATTCTCTGTTTGAAACACTCCGCGCGGAGCATGTTGTTTACATTGAAATGGGTTCCCACTTCTCTCACGAATTCCACGTAATTCAGCGGTCTCAGCCAGTCGGCATTGTTGATGCTGATCGCCTTGCCCGGAATCGGTTCCCGATTCTGGTGACCAGGAGCGTAAACCCCGTGGTTGCCCTCGTACTTCCACCCATCGTCGAAATCCAGATATTTATCAAACAGCTTTTTGAAAGCTGCACAGTTTTCGTCTATGGTCTCTTCTGTCATCATCTGACGCATATCCTGTCTGCCGGAAGGGTCGCCGACCATGGTGGTGCCGCCGCCGATGAGAACGACCGGCGTATGGCCGTACTTCTGCATATACATCAAAATGATCGTCTGCATAAAGTGTCCGATATGGAGGCTGTCCGCCGTAGCATCAAAGCCGATGTAGAATTTGATCTTTTCCCTGCCCAGGAGATCTCTGACGGCTTCTTCGTCAGTAACCTGCTCAATAAAGCCTCTTTCTTTCAGTACGTCGTACACATTGTCGTACTTACTCACGTTGTCAGGAATAAAATTTTTCATCTGATCTTTCCTCTTTCTTCAAAATTTTATGTGGAGCGCAGCTCCTCTATTTGTTATGTTTCGCCCTAATTTCTATCTATTGTAGCACATTTCTACCGGATTATCAAAATAATTAAAAATTTATCAAAAAACGCTGACGGGCTGACCGCAGATCCGCGCGAAAAGGCGCCATGTCCCGCTGCGTCCCGTGCATGTCCCGCTATTTGGTGCCGTACAGCCGGTCTCCCGCATCTCCCAGCCCCGGCAGGATATAGGCGTTTTCATTGAGACATTCGTCCTTGGCGGCAATATAGATGTCCACGTCAGGATGTTCCCGTTGCAGCGTCTCAATTCCCTCAGGCGCCGCAATCAGGCACATGAAAGTGATGTCCTCTCCGCCTCTCTGCTTGATAAAATCGATGGCGGCCACGGCGCTTCCCCCGGTCGCCAGCATCGGATCCACTACGAAGATCTGCCGCTTTTCGATATCCGTCGGCAGCTTGCAGTAGTACTCCACCGGCTCGTGGGTCTGCGGATCGCGGTACAGCCCCACATGGCCTACCTTGGCGTTGGGAACCAGAGCCAGCAAACCGTCGACAAAGCCCAGGCCCGCACGCAGGATCGGCACGATGGCGATATCCTCGCCTTTGAGCATGTTCACCTTTGTCCGTTGCATCGGCGTTTCAATTTCCACTTCCTCCAGCGGAAGATTTCTGGTGGCTTCAAAGCCCATGAGCATGGCGATCTCCCTCGCCAATTCGCGAAAATCCTTCACGCTGGTCTCCGTCTTTCTCATCAGCGCAACCTTGTGCTGAATCAGCGGATGATCAAATACATATACCTTTCCCATCGCATGTCCTCCATCCTTTGTGTGATCTTTTTCTGCATTCTACTATTATATATCCTACATATCTCTTACATTTTGTCGAGCATGTCCGTACGTCTCTGATGACGTCCGCCCTCGAATTCCGTGTCAAGCCAAGTGTCAACGATCTGCAGGGCAAGTTCAGGTTCTGTCAGACGGCCGCCCAGCGCAATCATGTTGGCGTTGTTGTGCTGTCTGCTCAGTCTGGCCATCTCCACCGACGTGCAGAGTGCGCACCGCACTCCCTTGACTTTGTTGGCGGCGATGGAAATGCCGATGCCCGAACCGCAACAGACGACGCCTCGGTCGGCTCTGCCGCCGGCAACCGCTTCTCCGCAGGCTTTTCCATAGACAGGGTAATCTACGGATGTTTCAGAATCCGTTCCCAGATCGACTACCTTGACGCCTCTCTCTTTCAAATGCTCCCGTACTGTGTTTTTCAGTGCGAACCCGCCGTGGTCGCTGGCAATTGCAATGATCATGATTTTTCATACCTTTCTGATGTTATATCCCGCCGACTTCAGCATTCGATTCATTACGGAAAAGCCGATGCCTTCCTCGACCAGCGCCGCCGCAAGGATCACGTCCGCCCCCGCATCGTCGGCCTCTCTCAGCCGCGCGAAAAGGTCGTGGGCAGCGGTTCTCTCCTCTCCTCCATCAAAGAGGATCAGGCAGACTTTTTGTCCTGCGTCCTCCCGTGCGGTCCTTTCGGCCTCCATGGCCTTCCGGACATCCTGGCTTCCGCCTTCAAAGATGATCATCTCCGCCTTCGGCGCATAATGCTTATATTTCATGCCCGGCGCACGGGGCTTGAAATCTTCTTTAATTTCTCCGCCGGCATCCCCGTTATTGAACAGGTCCGGCCGCCGGTTCAGCGTCGGGTCCAGGGCAACGGGTTTCCTCAATGCCTTTTCAAAATCTTCTCTGGTGATGATCCCCGGCCGCAGGATCATCGGCGTATCCTCTGTCACGTCGATGACGGAGGACTCGATGCCCACCTGACAGCTGCCGCCGCAGATGATGGCGTCAATCTTTCCCGACAGGTCGTCTATGACGTGCTTCGCCGTAGTCGGGCTGGGCTTTCCGGACAGGTTAGCACTGGGCGCCGCAATAGGGCAGCCGGAGAGCCGGATCAGTTCCAGCGCCGTCGGATGGCTGGGCATTCTGACTCCTACCGTATCCAGTCCGCCCGTGGTCACATCCGGAACCACAGGCAATCTCGGCACGATCATGGTCATGGGTCCGGGCCAGAAAGCCTTCATCAGCTTTTCCATATCCTCTGTAATCTCCGGCGTCAGCTTCAATAGATCGTCTTTTGACGATATGTGAACGATCATCGGATTGTCCGACGGACGGCCCTTTGCCGCATAGACCTTCGCAACGGCGCGCGGGTTCAGGGCGTCAGCTCCCAGACCGTACACCGTCTCCGTGGGAAACGCCGTCAGACCGCCACCGGCAAGGATGGCCGCAGCGATTCGAATATCTTCAGTTGCATCGGTTAAAATTTTCGTTTTCATCGTTATTGCCTACGTTAAAGTGCCGGAGTATTCCGGCCGTGAGCGCTGGATTTTTTGTTCACAGCGCGAAAGCAAGCAACCTGCGGGAATCTCCAAAGCGCAGGTATATTTTCGCAGTACATAGCTTTGGCGATGGCTTGCGAACGCGCGTACTTGAAGTACGTAATTGAGCAAGACAGATGGCAAAGCGAAGTAATGCGGAAATATAACAAGCTTAGAAGTTCTTCATCTTCTCCGCCTGATCATTGGTAATCAGCGCGTCAATGATCTCATCCAGTTCGCCGTCCAGAATGCTGTTCAGCTTGTACAGGGTCAGACCGATCCTGTGCTCGCTGACTCTTCCCTGGGGGAAGTTATAGGTTCTGATTCTTTCGCTCCTGTCGCCGGAGCCTACCTGGCTTTTCCTGGCTTCCGAAATCTCTTTGTTCTGCTCCTGAACCTTCAGGTCATACAGTCTGGACCGCAGAACCTTAAAGGCCTTCTCTTTGTTCTTGATCTGGGATTTTTCGTCCTGACAGGTAACCACCAGGCCGGTCGGTATATGGGTCAGACGAACCGCTGAATCCGTGGTGTTTACGCACTGTCCGCCGTTTCCGGAGGCGCGGTACACATCGACTCTGACGTCGTTGGGATTCAGCTCCACTTCCACGTCATCCACCTCCGGCAGCACGGCAACGGTAGCGGCAGACGTGTGAACCCGGCCTGCGGATTCCGTTTCCGGCACCCGCTGCACCCGGTGGACGCCGCTCTCGTATTTCAGACGGGAGTAGGCGCCTTTTCCTTTGATCAGCATGACGGCCTCTTTGATGCCGCCGATGCCGGTATCGTTGACGTCCATCAGCTCTGTCTTCCATCTATGGCGTTCAGCATATCGCATATACATTCTCAGAAGATCCTGTCCGAAGAGAGCAGCTTCCTCGCCGCCGGTTCCGGCGCGGACTTCCAGAATGACGTTTTTCTCATCGTTCGGGTCCTTCGGCAGCAGCAGCACCTTCAGCTCCGCCTCCAAAGTCGTGATCTCATCTTCCAGCTCTCCGATCTCCATCTTCGCCAGCTCGCGCATTTCCTCGTCGGATTCGCTTTCGACAATGTCTTTCGCGTCGGCCAGACCAGTCTTCGCCTTTTTGTACTCTTCGTATTTCTTGACGATCGGCTCCATCTCGCCCATCTCTTTGATATATTTCTGCCATACCGGCTGGTCCGCGATGACCTCTGGATCAGATACTTTCAGGGACATTTCCTGATACTTCTCCACAATGAAATCTAACTTATCAAACATTTATATCTCCTCGAATTAAATATTTCTTTAAAAATCTACGCTTCTATCTAATTTTACAGTATATCATGACATACTGCCACTTGTCAAATGTTTCAAATGTTGATTTTTCAACTTCTGCGCCGCCTGTGACGTCTCGCCTGCAGGTTCTCCGGACGCTTTTTGCAGAGGCAAATCGGTCTGGAAAGAAAAAACCGGGAAATCAATTCCCGGCCTTGTAGTCTTCTGATTATGATTACAGGTTGTACTTGTTCTTGAACTTTTCAACACGTCCACCACGGTTGATGAACTTCTGCTGTCCTGTAAAGAACGGATGACATGCTGAGCAAACGTCAAGTCTCAGTTCCTCTTTTGTTGATCTGGTAACAAAAGTGTTTCCACATGCGCAAGTTACTTTACATTCCTTATAATCAGGATGGATTCCTTCCTTCA
>CAZGED010000123.1:0-5652 GCA_964525085.1 uncultured Senimuribacter sp. | reverse complement strand
GGCGATTTTAATTTCCAAACTGGGCAAAATGTTTTCGATGGAAAACGAAATCCGCCCGACGGGAAAACGCCCGCCAACCGCCGCTTACAAGTTATACGGAAAATCATTTTTTCAACGGCGCCCTGCAAACGGACAGAAGCATCCCTTGCGAGGCGCTGTTTTGATTTCTTAAAAATTCTTAAATTCTGCGATTTACTATATATTTTTTGCCGAGAAAGCATTAAAATGGAGGGTACAGAAGGGTAGAAAGGAATTCGTATGAATCAGAATAAAATATTGATCGTCGATGACGATCCCAATATTAGAGAAGTCTTGTCCGTTCTTCTGGGAAGTGAAGGCTACGTGGTGGATCAGGCAGAGAACGGAGATACGGCTCTGGAAAAGCTGGAAGCGGATCCTTCCATCGATCTGGTGATCCTGGACATCATGATGCCGGGCATGTCCGGCGTGGAAGTCTGCGCCAGGCTGAGGGAGACCTCTAAGGTGCCGGTGCTGTTTCTGACCGCCAAGAGCCAGGATCAGGACAAGGTGGCGGCCTATACCGGCGGGGGAGATGACTATCTGGTAAAGCCGTTTTCGCAGACCGAGCTTTTGATGAAGGTCAAGTCCCAGCTGCGACGGTATACGGAATACCAGGGTAAAGGCGTGCCGAAGACGGCGCAGACCATCGGCGGCATCATTTCCATCGACGCCAAGACCAGGTCGGCCATCAAAGGGGACAAGAAGATTCCCCTGACGGACAAGGAATACGATATCCTTCAGTATTTTATGGAACACCGCGGCGAGATCGTGGAGAACAAAGCGCTGTATGAAGGTGTATGGAGCGAAAAATATCTGCCGTCTGCAGGCAATACCATCATGGTCCACGTGCTGAATCTGCGCAAGAAGCTGGAGGAGGACGCCAACAATCCGAAGCTGATCAAGACCGTGTGGGGGAAGGGGTACAAGGTTGAGTAAGAAGATCAAAAAGCCCTTTGTGTCTCTGAACCTGAAGATGGTCATGGCCATTCTGCTGGGTCTGGCACTGACCCTGTGTGTATATTTGCTGTGCAGCTGGTTCACCAGCTATGTCTGTGAGGTCCGCTACCTCAGCGATGAAGCGGTGGCGAGGAATGTGGGAGAAGCTTACGACAGCCTGGAAGCCTATATCAAAGCGAATAACGTGAAGGCGACGGATACGGAAGCCCTCAACGAGTGGGCCAAGGGACAGGAGGATACCTGGATCTATATCTGGGACAACTACAACAGCGGAGTTTTTGAAGCCGGCTGGTGGGGTGAAGGCAGTGAAGACAGCGCAGCGAAGAATGAAGTGGACCCAACGCAGCTTCTGGACAGCTTCGCCATTGTCGACGGCGAAAAGATGAGGATCAAAGCCAGGATCTCAGACGACTTTGAGGAAACCGTGGATCAACGCATCGTAAAGTTCGCCGACGGCGAATATTACACATCGATCAGCGTATACGGCGAGGAAAAGGTCAAGCAGACCATGGGCTACGTATCCCTGGTGCTGTGCTTTTTGACCTTCATCATAACGCTGCTTCTGTACAACGGAAGGCTGCTGAAGAGACTGCTGTTTCTGTCGTCTGAGGTTCAGCTGGTCAGCGACGGCAATCAGGATCACCAGATCTTCGCGCTGCAGAACGACGAGATCGGTTCTCTGGCTGCCAGCGTAGACAACATGAGGATTTCCATCATAGAGAAACAGAGAAATGAAAAGGAGGCCTGGGAGGCCAATACACAGCTGATCACCGCCATGTCTCACGATATCAGGACGCCGCTGACGTCTTTGATCGGGTATCTGGATATCATTGAGGGAAAGAAATACGAGGATCAGGAACAGCTGGATCGATACATTTCATCCTGCAGAGAAAAGGCCTTTCAGTTGAAGGACCTTTCTGATAAGCTGTTCCAATACTTTCTGGTGTTCGGCAATCAGGAAAACGATCGAGAGCTGGAGGTCTTTGACGCCAATATCTTGTTCCAGCAGATCCTGGCGGAGCACTGCGCAGAGCTGATCAACTACGGCTACGCGGTGGATTTCCGGTACACCCTGCCGGAGGTCAATGTGAAAGCGGATGTTTCCGCTCTGAAGAGGGTGTTCGGCAACATCTTCTCCAATATCATGAAGTACGCCGACAAAAACGAGGACATCATCATCGTGGCGGAACTGCGGGAGGGTAACATCCACCTGGAGGTCATCAATCGGGTCCCGTCAGAGCAGAAAAAAGTAGAGAGTACACGGATCGGCCTGAAGACTTGCCGGAAGATCTGTAACGACCTGGGTGGAGATTTTTCCTACGAGGAAACGGAGGAAACGTTCAGCGTCCGCATCGATCTGCCGGCTACGGATGAGCCTGTAGACGAGCCTTTGGATGGAGAGACGGAAGCAGACGCACCGGAACCGGACGCACAGGAAGCGGAGCCGGCGGAAGGGCCTGACTCCACAGACGGCGGGGCGCAGTCCGGAGAAACGGATAGCGGCTCGACAGCGTAACTTTTTGATCTTGCGATTTTAATCGTCGTGCTGTTTAAAATAGGGTTTGTCAAAGTTGATGACCACGTAGAAGTTGGGATACTCCTCCTGTATGGCCTGAGCAAAGGCCTGGTGGATCTCCCTGTTGGTCAGCAGGCACCCGGGATCTACCATGATATCGAAGATGACGTTGGTGTGGGTAGGTCCGATGACGGTCCGCAGATCGTGGACGTGGGAGACGCCGGTCAGTCCTCTGGCAACCTGGCTGGCGATGCCGTTCAGCTTCAGGATCAGCGGATCGTTGACGCGGACCGGGTCCAGATGGGCCGTGATTTCAATGTCCAGAGCCTTTGCGATATGCCGCTCGATGTTGTCCACCATATCGTGGCTTTCTGTTAGGTCACCTTCGGCGTCCACCTCGATGTGGATCGAGGCAAAGACCTTGCCGGGACCGTAGTTGTGCACCACCAGGTCGTGGATGCCGAGGACACCGTCCGGCTCCAGCGCCATGCGGCTGATCTGCTCGATCAGCTCAGGATCCGGCGCTTCCCCAAGAAGCGGGCTCATAGTCTCGCGGACCAGGCTGATGCCTGACCAGATGATAAACAGGGCGACGAGAAGTCCCATATAACCGTCGATCTGCAGGTCCAGAAAGTGTCCCGCCAGAATACTGATCAGTACGGCCGAAGTGGCGATCACGTCGTTGCGGCTGTCCGCGCCGGTGGCGGCCAGCGTCAGGGAATCGATCTTCTTGCCCACGAAGATGTTGAACCGCGCCTGCCAGATCTTAACCACGATGGCAAAGAGCAGGACGCCGCAGACCGTCCAGCTGAATGCCAGCGGGGACGGATGCAGAATTTTGTCCACGGAGGACTTCAACAGCTCGCCGCCGACCACAATGATCAGGATCGATACGATCATACCGGTGATGTACTCATATCGGGCGTGGCCGTAGGGGTGTTTTTCATCTTCCGGCCTGGAGGCCAATTTGAAGCCCACCAGGGTGATCAGGGAGGAAGACGCATCGGCCAGGTTGTTGATCCCGTCTGCTATGATTGCGATGCTGCCCGCCATCAGGCCGGCGATGATTTTGACCGCGCACAGCAGCACGTTGGACAAGATGCCCACGACGCCGGCAAATCTGCCGTAGCTCCGTCGTACGCCTGGATCTGTGACATTGTCATGATCTTTGACAAAGATTTTGCAGAGAAATTCGTTCATTCGGTTACTGCTCGGCTTCCGCCATGGCTGCCTCCACTGCCTTTACCAGCTGGTCCGGACAAGATGTGTTCTTGAATCCGCAGCGAATGCCGGAAAGCTTCTCTTTCAGTTCCTCGTAGGTCATGCCTTTGATCAGGCGGCTGATGCCCTGCAGGTTTCCGTTGCAGCCGCCGTGAAAGACGGCTTCTTTTACCACGTTTCCTTCCATTTCTACGTCGATGAATACGGAACAGGTTCCGCTGGTCTTGTATCGATACACCATATGTGAAGTCTCCTTTCTGATTTATGCGCTTGAAGGTAAGTATAACATAAACGAGTGGAAATTTAAACATAAAATTTGATTGAATTGTGCCGGGAGAGGGGTGTATAATATCTTATCACTGTTTGAAGTATGATTTCTATAGGAGTAGGAGGAGAATATGGGAGATAGAGAAATACCAAGAGTCAGTGGGACATTACGCGCTAAGAGCATCCAGATCCCAGAAGTAATTTGGCAGGCAAAAGGGATCGTCGTCATGGGGCGCCGCATGAAATCGGTGCTTTTTTCCACGGACATCGCCATCATCAGAAACTGCAACGCCGATGCGGTGCTGGCGGTCTATCCGTTTACCCCGCAGCAGATCATTTCCCAGACCATTATCCATGCGTCATCCATTCCTGTGCTGGTCGGCGTGGGCGGCGGTACAACAAAGGGTTTCCGTTCGGCTTTGATGGCAAAAGACGCGGAGGCGGACGGCGCTTTCGGCGTCGTGGTCAATTCACCGATGAGCAACGAGAACATCGCGCTGATCAAAAGGGTCATCGATATCCCTGTTATCGCCACAGTCGTGACGGACAACGAGGATATTGACGCCCGCATCAAAGCCGGAGTCTCCATTCTCAACGTATCGGCAGCGGCAAAGACGGCCCAGGTGGTCAAGCACATCCGGGCAGATTTTCCGAAAATCCCGATCATCGCCACAGGAGGGCCTACCGACGAGACCATTCTGGAGACCATTCAGGCGGGAGCCAACACCATCAGCTATACGCCGCCGTCGACGGGAGAGATCTTTGTGGGAATGATGGAGAACTACAGAAGAGCTGCAGAAGAGGTGAGCAGCCCGACAGAGGACGATCCGAGACTGCTGGGTATGCTGGAGTTGCTGTGAGCGCACGCCCGCAGGGCGCAGGATCAGAACGAGAGAAACATAGGAGACGGCCGAGACCTGGGAAATTCCGGTTTCGGTCGTTTTATTACAACAAAAGAGTCACAGATCAAAAAAGTGAAAAAAAGTTTTTTGAAAGCGTTTCAAATGAAACGGGGGGTATAGGTCATGAGGAAAATGAAAAATCGATGTCGCTTCTTTTTTTCTCAATGAGTTAGTTCTAACTAACTATAAGTTAGCTATGCCTAACCAAAAGGACAAGCGGGGCAAGCTGTACCGACAGGGAAGACCTGTGGTAAACCGGAAGAAAATGAAGAAAGCGGAATCGAGCAGAATCAAGAAAGGAGTTTCTATGAAACAAAGAAAACGAATCCTATCCCTGGTAATTGCACTGGCTTTTGTGCTGACAACCTTTGCGCAAACCGCATTCGCAGATGTTTCCGGCACGGAACAGACGGGTGCAGCGGATACGGCAGACACAGCCGTTACGGAAGAAAGCACGGCTGCGTCTACCACAGAGGAGGAAGGGGATTACACACTGGCATATACTTCAGAAGAAGCTAAGGCGGCTGGATATATCTCCTTCGGCGTCAATACTGACGAAACCACCGGGGAAAAGACCATATCGATCTATAAGTATGACGCCTCCGTGGGCGGCGTCAACGTAAAGGTCCCTTCCGCCATCGATGGGATACCGGTAACCCGCATTGAAGAGGAAGCCTTTAACTATGAAGGATATTCTAAGAACAGGTTTATTGAAACAGTGACGATGCCGGACACGATCACATACCTGGGATTTGGGAATTTCTATAT
>CAZGED010000122.1:0-5703 GCA_964525085.1 uncultured Senimuribacter sp. | reverse complement strand
ATTTGGAGCCGGTGTACGACCAGCTGTGCAATACCTGCAAGGACAGATACGAGAGAAACCCGATGAGAATCCTGGACTGCAAATCTGAGATCTGCCAGGAACTGGTCAAAGATGCGCCGAACATGGTGGACTATCTCTGCGACGAGTGCAGTGCCGCCTTTGAGGACGTGCAGAAGAACTTGGATGCCCTGGGCATCGAATATGTGGTAGACCCGAGAATCGTAAGAGGACTGGACTATTACACCAAGACGGCCTTCGAGTTTGTGACTAACTCTGGCGGAACCCAGGGAACCGTCTGCGGCGGAGGCAGATATGACCACCTGGTCGAGGAGATCGGCGGACCTCCGATCCCGGGCGTCGGCTTCGGTCTCGGCATCGAAAGACTTCTGATGCTAATGGAGGAGCGGGGCGTTGAAATTCCGCAGCCGGAGCCTTTGAAGGCATTTATCGCCGTCATGGGCGACGATGCAAAGGCGTTCGGTCTGAAGCTGCTCCGCGACCTGAGAAACAAAGGGGTCAAAGCGGAGATGGACACGCTGGCGAGAAACATCAAAGGACAGTTCAAATACGCGGACCGGCTGGGCGCGCAGTACACCGTAGTCATCGGCGACAACGAGCTGGCAGAGGGTACGGTCTCTATCAAGGAGATGGCCACCTCCCGGCAGAGACAGGTCAAGCTGGAAAACCTTTTGGAGGAATTAGCGAAATAAGAGGAGCTTACGATATATTATGGCAGAATTATTTAAGAGGACCCACATGTGTGGGACACTGAATATGGAGCAGGCAGGCCAGGAAGTCGTCCTAAACGGCTGGGTCGCTAAGCAGAGAGCCCTGGGCGGCCTGATTTTCGCGGATCTCAGGGACAAGACGGGCATCGTTCAGATCACTTTTGACGATACGATTCCTGAAGACGTCTTTGCTGCGGCTGAGGGCCTGCGCAGCGAATACTGCGTCGGCATCAAAGGCACGGTTCGCGAAAGAGCGTCCAAGAACCCGAATCTTGCCACCGGCGATATCGAAGTTCTCGCGACGGCGCTGACCGTGTATTCCAAATCGGAGACACCGCCGATCTACGTCAAGGACGACGATAAAGTAGACGACAACCTGAGACTGAAATACAGATATCTGGACCTGCGTAAGCTGAAGATGCAGCAAAATCTCAGATTCCGCCATCAGGTGACCAAGCTGGTCAGAGACTATTTCGATGAAAACGGATTCACCGAGATCGAAACGCCGATCCTGATCAAATCCACGCCGGAGGGCGCCAGAGACTATTTGGTGCCGAGCAGAGTGAACCAGGGCCATTTCTACGCCCTGCCTCAGTCACCGCAGCTGTTCAAGCAACTGCTCATGGTCAGTGGATGCGACAGATACATCCAGATCGCCAAGTGCTTCCGAGACGAAGACCTGCGCGCTGACCGGCAACCGGAATTTACCCAGATCGACCTGGAGATGTCCTTTGTGGATCAGGACGACGTGATCGCCATGCAGGAAGGACTGCTGGTGCGCATTTTCCGTGAGCTGATGGGCATTGAGATCCAGGCACCATTCCCTCGCATGACCTATGACGAGGCCATGGAGAGATACGGCAGCGACAAGCCGGATACCCGCTTTGGCTTTGAGCTGAAGTCTCTGAACGACGTAGTAAAGGATACGGAATTCAGGGTTTTTGCCGACGCGCTGGCCGGAGGCGGTGACGTGCGTGGGATCTGCATCGACGGCGGTTCTCCGAAGTTCAGCCGCAAGGACATCGACAAGATGACTGATCAGACCAAGCACTACGGTGCCAAGGGTGTCGTATGGCTCCGCGTGGAAGAAGGGGAGATCAAATCCTCCGTCAACAAGTTTTTCAGCCAGGAGCAGCTGGCTGAGATCGCGGCGGTCTTTAGCGCAAAGACAGGAGATCTGATCCTGATCGTAGCGGACAAGGCCAAGGTGGTCTTCGACAGCCTGGGTTTCCTGAGAAGGCACGTGGCGGGCATTTTGGGCCTTCTGGACGACAGCAAGTTCAATCTTCTGTGGGTCACCGACTTCCCGATGTTTGAAAAGGACGATGAGACCGGCGAGCTGAAGGCGATGCATCACCCGTTCACCAACCCGAAGGCCGAGGACATTCCTCTGCTGGATACAGAACCGGAGAAGGTGAAAGCGGACGCCTACGACATCGTGCTCAACGGCGTGGAATTGGGCGGCGGCAGCATCAGAATCCACGACGCCCAGTTGCAGGCCAGAATGTTTAAGGTCCTGCGCCTGACAGACGAAGAGTGCCAGGAGAAATTCGGCTTCCTTCTGGAAGCGTTCAAGTATGGCGTGCCGCCTCACGGCGGCCTGGCCTACGGCCTGGACCGTCTGGTCATGCTGCTCACAGGAAGCAGCAGTATTCGAGAGGTTATGGCTTTTCCGAAGAATCAGAACGCCCAGTGCATGGTATGCGAAGCGCCGGGTGTGGTGGAAGAAGAACAGCTGAAGGAGCTGGGCATCAGATTACAGAAGTAAGCTCTCTTTTGATTGGAAATACACGAGAAGGAGATTCTCATGGCAGAATTTTGTAAAAATCCCGTTCCCGGACCCGTTTCCGGATCTGGCTATGGAATGGAGCCGTGCCCCTGTGACGGGTGTGTCGGCGTTCTCGGGGGAACCTTTGATCCCGTGCACAACGGTCACGTAGCCCTCGCGAAGGCGGCACTGGAGCAGGGAAATTTGAATCGGCTGATCGTCATGCCGGCCGAGGTACAGCCCTTTAAAAGAGACCAGGAGACGGCGGAGGACCGGCATCGCCTGAACATGGTCAGGATGGCTTTTGAAGACATACCCTTTGTCGAGGTCTCGGATTACGAGATGAAGAACACGGACATTTCCTATACCTACGATACCCTGACCTATCTGCAGGGTCAGTATCCCGGCGAGAGAATCGCCTTTATCATGGGAACAGACGCGTTTCTGGAGGTGGATACGTGGTACAAAGGTGTGGAACTGCTGAAGACCTTCTCCTTCCTCGTCAGCGTAAGGCCGGGCTATCGAGAATCTGAACTGGAAGAAAAAATTGAACATTTTCAGCAGCTTTATGGAACGAAGGTCGAGAAGCTGGTCATGGAAATGCCGGATATTTCTTCTACCGCGGTCCGGAGTTTCTGCAACGCAGGAATTTCGCTTGGGGAGAAGGTTCCGGAGAAGGTTGAGAGGTATATTTGTGAACACGGACTCTATAAACAGCTATATCGAAAGAAACTTTTCGGAGAAGAGAAAGATCCATACAGAGGGCGTGAGAAAGACGGCGATCCGCCTGGCGAAAAAGTACGGGGCTGATCCGGAAAAGGCAGAACTGGCGGCCCTGTTTCACGATATGTACCGGGGCGTTCCGGTAGACGCGCTGAACTACTACGTCAGGCATCTGGGGTTGGATCAACGATATATGGACAACTGCAACCTGGCCCACGGGAAGATCGCCGCTATTATCATGGAGCGGGATTACGGCATTGAGGATCAGGACATCCTCAACGCGGTCAGCTTCCATACTACGGGAAGGGCAGGCATGTCCCTTCTGGAAAAGGTCATCTATATTGCCGACGCCATCGAGCCCAGCAGGCGCTATCCCGGCGTGGAAGCCCTGCGGGAGGCTGCGGACCAGGATCTTGACCTGGCTTGCCTGCTGTCTCTGGAGCACACCATCGAGTACGTGAGAAGCCAGGGCAGCTTTCTGGACGAGGACACTCTTCGCGCCAGAGATGACCTTAGGGGACTTAGAGAAAAGGAGAAATACTATGGATAATAAGAGTTTTGCACTTCTGGCGGCCAAAACGCTGGACAACAAAAAGGCCATCGACATCGTAGTCATCGACATTGTGGAGAAGTCCTCCTTTGCCGATTATATGGTCATCGCGTCCGGCGGTTCAGAGCGGCAGGTTCAGGCTCTGGTCGACGACGTGGAAGATGCCTTCGCCAAGGAAGGGCTCCTGGCCAAGAGCATAGAAGGAAGACAGAATTCAGGCTGGGTGCTGATGGATTTCGGCGATGTCATCGTCAACATCTTTACCCGGGATACCAGGGAAAAATACAACATTGAAAAGGTGTGGGGCGACTGCAGCTTTTTAGATCTGGAGGAATAATTTAGAAATGAACGAGAGATACAACTTCAAAGAGATCGAAGCCAAATGGCAGAAATATTGGAAAGAAAACAATTGTTTCAAGACGGTAGAAGATGAAAACAAAGAGAAGTACTACGTGCTGGAAATGTTTCCGTATCCGTCTGGAAAGCTCCACATGGGCCACGTCAGAAACTATTCCATCGGAGACGTCGTCGCCAGATGCAAGTCCATGCAGGGCTACAACGTACTGCACCCGATGGGCTTCGACTCCTTCGGTCTGCCTGCGGAGAACGCCGCCATCAAACACGGCACGGCGCCGGACAAATGGACCTGGGACAATATTCACGAAATGGAAAAACAGCTGGAGCAGCTGGGACTTTCCTATGACTGGGAGAGAGAGATCCAGACCTGCAGCCCGGATTACTATAAGTGGATGCAGTGGATTTTCATCCAGTTCTACAACAAAGGGCTGGCATACAAAAAGGAAAATCCGGTCAACTGGTGTCCTAGCTGCCAGACCGTACTCGCCAACGAGCAGGTGGTAGATGGCTGCTGCGAAAGATGTAAATCTCCTGTAGGCAAGAAGAACCTGTCCCAGTGGTATCTGAAGATCACCGATTATGCTGACAGACTGCTGGGGAACCTGGATCAGCTGGAAGGCTGGCCGAACAAGGTCAAGACCATGCAGAGAAACTGGATCGGAAAGTCCACCGGAGCGGAAGTGCAGTTCCAAATCAAGGACCGCGACGAGATCCTGACCGTATTCACTACCAGAGTCGATACCATCTACGGCACCACCTACATGGTACTGGCGCCGGAATACCCTACAGTATTGTCCATGGTAGAAGGCACAGAATACGAAGGACCTGTCCGGGAATATATCGACAAGGTGGAGCACATGAACGATATCGAGCGTACCTCCACGACCAACGAAAAGACCGGCGTGTTCATCGGCAAGTACGCGGTGAATCCGTTTACCAAGAAGGAAATTCCAATCTACATTTCTGACTACGTGCTGATGGGCTACGGCACCGGCGCCGTTATGGGCGTACCGGCCCATGACCAGAGAGACTTTGATTTCGCCACAAAATTTGGCATCGATATCATTCCTGTCGTAGATCCCGGCGATCCGGAGATCGATCTCAACAACCTGAAGGAAGCCTGCGCCGCTGAGGGAACTCTGATCAATTCCGGCGAGTTTAACGGCATGAACAACAGAGTAGCCATCGGTAAGTTTATCGAGCTGGTCGAAAAGGAAGGCATCGGCAAAAAGACGGTCAACTACAGACTGCGCGACTGGCTGATCTCCAGACAGAGATATTGGGGTACGCCGATTCCAATGATCTACTGCGAGGACTGCGGCTGGGTTCCTGAGAAGGAAGAAAACCTGCCGGTGCTGCTGCCGACGGATGTGGAATTCACCGGCAAAGGCGAGTCTCCGCTGACGACCAGCAAGGTCTTTGCTTCCTGTAGCTGCCCGAGATGCGGCAAGAAAGCGCAGCGGGAGATGGACACCATGGACACCTTCCTGGATTCCTCGTGGTACTTCCTCAGATACTGCGATCCGAAGAATGAGAAGGAAGCCTTCAACAAGGAAAAAACGGACTACTGGATGGAC
>CAZGED010000121.1:0-5814 GCA_964525085.1 uncultured Senimuribacter sp. | reverse complement strand
CATCAACACCCTGGAGGACTTTGACCGGGTGCTCAAATGCGGCGCCGACAAGGTCTCTGTCAATTCAGGCGCGATCCGGAATCCGGAACTGATTGCGGAAGCGGCAAAGCGGTACGGCGACCAGTGCGTGGTGCTGTCCGTGGACATCAAGAGAGTGGACGGAAGCTTTCACGTCTTCGCCAAAGGAGGCAGGGAAGATACCGGCCTTGACGCCATCGAGTGGATCAAGCGGGGAGAAGCCGGCGGCGCCGGAGAGATCGTGGTCAACAGCATCGACACGGACGGTGTGAAGCAGGGCTTTGATATCGAAATGCTGAAGGCGGTCAACGAGGCGGTCAGCGTGCCGGTTATCGCATCCGGCGGCGCGGGCAGCATCGAAGACTTTCTTGCGCTGTTCCGGCAGATCCCGTCTATCGACGCGGGGCTGGCGGCCTCCATCTTCCACTTCGGGGAGGTTGCGATCCGTGATCTGAAAGCCGCCCTGGCGGCGGACGGCGTCAATGTCAGGCTGTAGGTATGATAATGAAGGAGAGATACAGAAATGGTAAAGATCGATGAACTGAAATTTGATGAAAAGGGACTTATCCCGGCCATTGTCGTGGACGCGGAGTCCAGGAAGGTTCTGACTTTGGCGTACATGAACCGGGAAAGCCTGGAAATCTCCATAAAGGAGAGGAAGACCTGCTTCTGGTCCCGGTCCCGTCAGGAGCTCTGGCGGAAGGGCGAGACCAGCGGCAACTGGCAGCACATCGTCAGCATCACGGCAGACTGCGACAGAGACGCTTTGGTGGTCCTGGTCAACAAAGACGGCCCTGCGTGCCACCTGGGAAACGACTCGTGCTTCGAATTTCCTGTGCTGGGTGAAGCGCCGGAAGGATTCTCGGTGAAGGGGCTGTACAGGATGCTGCAGGGGCGCAAAGCGGAAATGCCGGAGAATTCCTATACGACCTATCTGTTTGAGAAGGGCCTGGACAAGATCCTGAAGAAAGTAGGAGAAGAGTCGACCGAGGTCATCATCGCGGGCAAAGCCGAGGACAAAGCGGAGACGGTCTACGAGATCGCCGACCTTGCTTATCACGTCATGGTTCTCATGGTAGAACTGGGCATCAGCGTGGACGACGTGTTGGACGAGCTGGCTTCCCGCCACATCATCGACCACAAGGTGAAACAGGAGAAGATGAAATGAAGCTGCTGAATCCAAAGGGGGACGTGAATCTGCACACCCATACCTGTTACTGTGACGGAAAGGATGCGCCGGAGGACCTGGTCCGCGCCGCCCTGGATCTGGGTTTCCAAACGCTGGGGTTTTCCGGCCACGGGTACTCGGTGTACGACGAGGACTTCTGCATGAGCAAAGAGGATACGCGGAAGTACCGGGCGGAGGTCCGGCGGCTCCAGGAAGCCTACCGGGGCCGGATCGAGATTCTTCTGGGCGTGGAGATGGACTATTACGGAGAGAAAGAAGATGACCCGTACGATTTCGTCATCGGCTCCGTTCATTCCGTAGAGAAGGACGGCGCCATGCTGTCCGTGGACAACACGGAGACCATCATGGCTGAGAATGTAGCGCGCTTCTTTGGCGGAGATTACCGGGCTTATGTGGAGCGGTACTATGAGATCGAAGCCGACGTGCTGCGGCGCACAGGGGCGGACATCATAGGGCATTTTGATCTGGTCACCAAGTTCAATGAAGGAAACAAGTACTTCGAGGAAGAGGCAGACTGGTATAAGAACGCCGCCCTGCAGGCTCTTCACAGGGTAGTGGACAGCGCCGGAGGCCGCGGGAGAAAGCCGGTTTTCGAGATCAACACCGGCGCCATGGCCAGAGGCTACCGCAGCAGGCCGTATCCGGCAGATTTTCTGCTGGCGGAGATCGAGGAGCTGGACTGTCCGGTGATCCTGTCCAGCGACTGCCACGACAGAAAGCAGCTGGATTACGGTTTCAAAGAAGTCCTGAAGAGGCTGCGACAGGGAAAACATGAGCTGTAGAGACAGGCGCACGGACCCGTCAAAATACGTCGAAATATACCAAACTACATAAAAATTTGCGATTACCCATGAAATGACGTTGCGAAATTTCTGCCAATGTGTTAAAATTGTGATGAAATATTTTATAGCGAAAGCTAGAAAGATTACGGAGGATGAACATGAAGAAATTTATTTCATTGGCTCTCGTTGCCGCTATGGTTTTGACCATGTCTCTGCTTATGGCAGGATGCGGCAGCGATGAGGAAGGTGGCGACGCAGATGCGGCAGCAGCGAAGAATACCATCGTCAGATGCGTCGTTTCTACAAGCCTGGGCGACCAGTCCTTTAACGACTCCGCGAATGCGGGTATTACGGAGCTGCAGGAGGCAGGCTTTGATGCGAAGGTAGTAGAGTGCAACAACGACTCCAACCTGTTCGAACAGAACCTGAGAAGCGCTGCTGACGAAGCCGGCGAAGGCGGCATGGTAATCGCCGTCGGTTCCGAGCTGGACATGGTCGGCACTGTTGCGGCGGACTATCCTGACACCAAGTTCGTATGGTGCGATAATGTGCTGGAAGAGATCGGTGACAACGTGACCTGCGTATCCTACAAGCAGAACGAAGGTTCCTACCTGGTAGGCTGGATTGCCGGCAAGATGACGGAATCCAACGTGGTTGGCTTCATCGGCGGTATGGATATTCCTGTAATCAACGACTTCCGTGTCGGCTATGAGCAGGGCGTCAAGGACGCGGCTGCGGATGCCGGAAAGACCGTCAAAGTCGTGAAGCAGTACACCGGTGACTGGTCCGATACCAACTTAGGTGCAGAGGCGGCTCAGGTTGAGCAGTCCCAGGGCGCTGACATCATCTTCTGCGCAGCAGGCGGTTCCGGAAACGGCGCCATCATGAAGGCGGAAGAGCTGGGCATCAAGTGCATCGGCGTAGACCAGGATCAGAGAATTACGCTGGAAGAGTATGCGGATCAGATCCTTTGCTCCATGATCAAAGAAGTCGGTAAATCCATCGTTGACATCGTAAATGATTACGAGGACAACGGCAACTTCGCCGGCGGAGAAGTCTTCGATGCCGGTATGGGCGGCGGCTATGTGGCAGTTGCTTATGGTTCTGACGATCAGGAACAGCTGGTTTCCGACGATCTGAAGGCGGAACTGGAAGCGCAGATCGAGAAGCTGAACAGCGGCGAACTGGTTGTCGACACAGCTTTATAAAGACAGAGCAAGTAAATAGCTTAGTTGAGTGAATGAGGCGTGGCGTGTAAAGCGCCGCGCCTTTTTCCAGTTCTGCGGTAGAAAATGCGTAGGAAGTAACGGGCAGAAGCAGAAGATTAGAAGAAATGCGAGGTAACAACTTTGCAAGACACAATTGTAAGATTTGAAAACATTTCCATGCAGTTTCCCGGCGTGCTCGCCAACGATGACGTATCTTTTGATATCAAGAAGGGTGAGGTCTTTGCGCTGGTCGGAGAAAACGGCGCCGGAAAGAGTACGTTGATGAACATCCTCTACGGCATCAATACGCCGACCAACGGGAATGTCTACATCAAGGGCAACAAGATGGAAAAGCATACGCCGAGCGAATCCATAGAAAACGGCGTAGGCATGGTGCATCAGCACTTTATGCTGGTACCTTCTTTTACTGTGGCACAGAACATTGTCCTCAGCAGAGAACCGAGAAAGCACAAGTTTTTCTATGATTTAAAAGCGGCAGAGAAGGCGGCGCAGGATCTGGTGGATGATTACGGCCTGGTGGTCGATCCGAAGGCTGTGGTGCAGGAGATCAGCGTGGGCCTGCAGCAGCGGGTTGAGATCCTGAAGACCCTGTACAGAGGCGCCGATATTTTGATCCTGGATGAGCCTACGGCTGTCCTGACGCCACAGGAAACAGAGGAATTATTTGACGTTATCAGGCGCATCGTCCGTGAAAAGGATATGACCGTCATCATCATCACCCATAAGCTGTACGAGGTTATGGCCATCTCTGACCGGGTAGGCGTTATGCGCCAGGGTAAACTGGTCGGCGTAGTGGAAACCAAGGATGTCAACGAGCGGATTCTGGCGTCCATGATGGTAGGCCGCGAGGTTCTCTTTGACAGGCTGGAGAAGAAGGGCCAGCCGGGCGATGTCCAGATCGAAGTGAAGGATCTTCACGTCGCAGACAACCGGGGCCTGCTGGCAGTGCGGGGCGTAGACCTGCAGGTGCACGAGGGAGAGATCCTGGGCATCGCCGCCATCGAAGGCAACGGACAGAGCGAGCTCCTGGAGGCCATCACGGGCATGCGGAATATCCAGGCCGGAGAAGTGCGGATCAAAGGCACCGTGGTCAACGGAAAGGACCCGGGTGAGATCAGAGAGCTGGGCCTGTCCCACATTCCGGAGGACAGAATCTCCACCGGCGTCTCCATGATGTCCGATATTACCGACAATCTGATCATCGGTAAGGAACGGCGGCCGGAGTTCTCGAAGAAGGGCATCCACCTGAAGCGGTCTTCCGTCGTCAGATATGCCCAGGAACTGTTCGATAAGTTCGACATGAGAGGCGCCGGCGTGGACACGACCGTCGGTTCCTTATCCGGCGGCAACATGCAGAAGGTAGTCGTTGCCAGAGAGTTCTCCTTTGACACGCCGATCCTGATCATTGCCCAGCCGACCAGAGGCGTCGACGTAGGCGCCATGGAGTTTATTCACAAGAGCATCATCGACAAGAGAAATGCCGGCTGCGCCATTCTGCTGGTCAGCGCCGATCTGGACGAGATCTTCCGTCTCAGCGACAGGATCATCACCCTGTATGAGGGCAAGGTTACCGGTGAATTCCGGGAGGGCGAGATCAGCAAGATGGATATCAGTTACTACATGACGGGCGACCGCAGCGAAAAGGCAGAAGCACGGGAAGGAGGCGCACAGGCATGAAAAGCTTAAAGAACATCAACACCAGGTATATCATGACCCTGGTAGGCAGCATCGTGGCAGCTCTCCTGATCGGCGCTCTGCTCATGCTGATCACCGGTTACAGCCCGATCGAAGGCTATGGCGCCATGATCAAAGGCGCCGTGGGCAACAGCCGTTTCATCGGCAACACCATCGAAAAGGCCATGACGCTGTGTCTGCTGGGACTGGCGACGGCCATCGGCGCCCGGGGCGGTCTATTCAACGTCGGCGGCGAAGGACAGCTGTTCTTCGGTGCCCTGGCGGCTACGATGACCGGCCTCTGGCTTTCCAGTCTGCCGGCACCGATCGTAGTCATCCTGGCGTTTTTCAGCGCGGTTATCGTAGGCGGATTTTATGCGTGGATCCCGGCGGTCCTGAAGGTCAAGCTGGGCGTCAACGAGGTCATCACCACGATCATGCTGAACACGGTGGCCATCAAGGTGTGTACCTATCTGGTCAACGGACCGTGGGTATCGCCGCTGAAGTCCATCACCAAGGGAACCGATTACCTGGCGGATCCGCTTCGGTTTACCAAGCTGATCACCGCGTCCAACCTGAGCACCGGTTTCCTGGCCGGCGCCGTTGTGACCTTCTTCATCTGGTACATCATGAAGAAGACCAGCGTCGGACTGGAGCTGAAGGTGACCGGTGAAAACTACCGGTTCGCCAAATTTTCCGGCCTGAAGGCCGACAGGCTGATGATCGGCTCCATGATCGCTTCCGGCGCCATCTGCGGTTTCGTCGGCATGCTGCTGATCTACGGCTATCAGGGCCGTATGACGGACAGCGTCAGCAACGAGTTCTACTATGACGGCATGCTGGTCGCCATGATCATGAACTACAACCCGGTGGGCATCATCATCATGAGCGTGTTCTTTGCCATGCTGAGTACAGGTGCGAC
>CAZGED010000120.1:0-5844 GCA_964525085.1 uncultured Senimuribacter sp. | reverse complement strand
GGATCATCAGAAGAGATCGTATTCTTCATCATTCAGGATATTTCATAATAATTCGGGCTCGAAACCCCACTTCTTTTAAGGGGTGGGGAGGAGAGCCCTCCTCCTTACTTCTCCGATGCTACAGGCAAAGTAGCCATTTGACCAAAAGTTTTGATCCGTTGTGGCGTAGCTTAGCTGTTAAGAAAAGATCATGGTGCTTCCTCTCATGGGTCGATCCAATCATCTGACTTTCCTTCAATCTGTGGACCGGTTGCCCCGTGAATCGTAACGCCGGCTCCGAAAAGCGCCCCGGAACCTTGCCGTTTTCTTGCATAAAGCTGGAAATTGTGTTAGAATAACAATGTATGTTTATGCTGTTTTTTTGGGAGGATACAAGGATGAAGATTTTGATTGACGGGATGGGCGGAGATCACGCGCCGGGCGTAATCGTGGCAGGAGCCATCGCGGCGGCAGAGGAAATCGACGATGAGATTTTGATCATCGGAAAAGAAGAAGAGATCACCCGCTGCATAGAGGAAAAAGGCTATGCGGGGGATCAGATACAGGTGGTCAGCGCTTCGGAGGTGATCACCAATCAGGAAGCGCCGGTGAAGGCGGTGCGGACGAAGAAAGATTCGTCCATCGTAAAGGGGCTGAACATGGTAAAGCGGGGCGAAGCTGACGTGTTTCTGTCAGCGGGCAGCACAGGAGCCTTGCTGGCGGGAGGACTGTTTATCCTGGGCAGGATTCAGGGCATCGACCGTCCGACCTTGGCTACCGTATATCCGGTTATCGGCAAACAGCCGTCGATCCTGGTGGATTCCGGGGCCAATGCCGAGTGCAAGCCCAACAATCTGTTTGAGTTTGCCACCATGGGATGCATCTATATGGAGAAAGTCATCGGAAGGGAAAACCCGTCCGTAGGCCTGGTCAACAACGGCACAGAAGAAGGCAAAGGCACGACCCTGACAAAAGCCGCTTATGAGCTGCTGGAGAAAAGCCATCTCAACTTCATCGGCAGCGTAGAAGCCAGAGAACTGCCCGACGGCGTCTGCGACGTCATCGTTACTGACGGATTTACCGGCAACGCCGTCCTCAAGCTGACAGAAGGCATGGGATTGATGGTGCTGCGGGAGATGAAGCGGCGGTTTACTGCATCGACCAAGTCCAAGCTCGGCGCCGTTTTGCTGAAGGACCAGCTCATGGGAATCAAGAAGGAATTCAACTATGCCGAGTACGGCGGAGCGCCGCTCCTCGGCGTCAAAGGCGCCATGCTGAAGATGCACGGTTCTTCCGACGCTTTGGCGGTGAAACAGACCATCATCAAATCCATTCCATACGTGGAAGAAAAAGTAGTGGAGACCATACAGAATTCAGTTTTAGAGATCGAGGAGATTTTGATCAGTGAATAACAGTGACTTTGAGAAAGTGATCCGGTATACCTTTCAGGATAAAGAGCTTTTGAATAAAGCTCTGACCCACAGCTCCTACTGCAGGGAGCATGCGGTGGAAACCAAGAATAACAACGAACGCCTGGAATTTTTGGGGGACGCATTTTTTGATGCCATCATCAGCGTGGAGCTGTATGACCGGCTGACTCAGGTGGACGAAGGAAAGCTGACCAAGACCCGGGCGCTGATCGTCTGCGAAAAGTCCCTGGCCCATGTCGCCCGGAGGCTGGGCGTCGGAGATTACCTGAACATGGGAAAAGGGGAAGCGCTGTCCGGCGGCAGAGACCGGGAATCGATTCTGGCGGACGCCGTGGAAGCTGTGATCGGCGCCATTTATATCGACGGAGGCTACGAGCAGGCCGCCGCGTTCGTGTCCAGAGAATTTGCGGACACCATCGACGACGCCGTATCGGGAAAGCTTTTCACGGATTACAAGACACAGGTGCAGGAGGCCCTGCAGAAGCGGGGAAAAAAGACGGTCATCTCCTATCATCTGGACAAGGAAACCGGACCGGACCACGACAAGACCTTTTATGTACATCTCGTATGCAACGGTATCACCCTTGGCAGTGGAAGTGGAAAGAGCAAAAAAGAGGCTGAACAAAACGCGGCAAAAGCGACCCTGGAGGGAGGAATCAAAAGGAATGTACTTTAAAAGGCTGGAAATGCATGGATTTAAATCCTTTGCGGAACCCGTCGTCATCGAGTTCCATCAGGGAGTTACCGCCATCGTCGGCCCAAACGGAAGCGGAAAGAGTAATATCAGCGACGCCATCAGATGGGTGCTGGGCGAACAGAGCCCCAAGGCCCTGCGGGGCGGTAAGATGGAAGAGGTCATCTTCGCCGGCACAGCCAGCAGGAAATCCCGTGGTATGGCTGAAGTTACTTTGGTCATAGACAATGGAGCCGGTATCCTGGATATCGACTACAACGAGGTGGCGATCACCCGACGCATGTACCGTTCCGGGGAAAGCGAATACTTGATCAACAACAACCATTGCCGCCTGAAGGATATCCGCGAGCTGATTATGGATACAGGCATCGGCGTAGACGGCTATTCCCTGATCGGGCAGGGAAAGATCGCCGATATCGTCAGCAACAAGCCGGAGAGCCGCCGGGAGATCTTCGAGGAGGCCGCCGGCGTCGTCATGTATAAGAGCAAGAAGGCGGAGGCAGAGCGGAAGCTGGAATCTACCTCCGGCAATCTGGAGCGGGTCAACGACATCATAGCCGAGATCGAGAGCCGCATCGACGGACTGCGGGAGGACAGCGCCAAGGCCAGGGAATATCTGGAGTTGAAGGAGCGCTATCGCGACCTTGAGATCAACATCACCCTGAAGAACATCGACAACATTCAATCAAAGAACGAGACTTACCGGACCGATATCGCCGAGCTGACCGGACAGATCCGGCAGCTTACCGCGGCAAAGGAGGCGGCGTCCCGCCAGGCGGAGGAAGACCGCCAGCGCAGCGAAAACCTTGAAAAGCTGGGTAATCAGGCCAGAGACAAGCTGATGGAAACCGTGGAGGAGATCAACCGGCTGACCAGTCAGAGCAGGCTCAACGAGGAGCGGCTTTCCCGCATCGATCAGGATCAGAAGCGGCTTTCCGATGAGATCAGCGTGCTGGCGGAGAAACTGGAAAAGGAAGAAAAGAACCGGGTCGAGCTGGAAAAGTCAAAGTCGGAGCTTCTGGCGAAGCATCAGGAGGCCAGCGCCCGGTTGCAGGAGCGGATCCTGAGCCACAGCGGTCTGTCGGCGGAGGCTTCCGAGCTGACAGAGGCCATCGACAACGGCAGGGAGCAGGTATACCGCCTTCACAACCAGGCGGCGTCCAAGCGAAGCGAAGCGAAGAGCTATGAGAGCATCGTCGAAGCGCTGGAAAAGCGGAAGCAGCAGATCCTTTCAGAGGCAACGGACGCGGAGAAGAACAGCGCCGGACAGAGCATGCAGCTGGAAGAGGCGCAGAAACAGCAGCGAGCCGCCATTCAGAAGAGACAGCAGCTGCAGAGCCAGATCCAGGCGCTGCAGGGAGAAAGGGCTGACCTGGCGGAGAGACAGAAAGCCCTGTCCCTCGAGATAGAAGAATTGAAGCTTTCCGGCGGCCAGAAGGCAGCCAGAAAGAAGACCATCGAAGAGATGGAGCACAATTATGAAGGCTATAACCACGCGGTAAAATATATCATGCGCGCCGGGCTTTCCGGCATCCGCGGCGTCGTCGCGGAGCTGATGGAGGTGCCGTCGGGCTACGAGGTAGCTGTGGAAACGGCTCTGGGCGCCCAGATGCAGAACATCGTATGCGATACGGACGCGGTGGCAAAACAGGCGATCCAGGCTTTGAAGCAGAACCGGGCAGGCAGGTTGACCTTCCTGCCGGTTTCCTCCGTCAAAGGAGGCAGCGTGCGGCCGGACGCCAGGCTGACTGCCGATCCCGGCTACAGAGGCCTGGCCTCTGACTGCGTAAGCTTTCAGCCGGAATATCAGAACATCTTCGAGTATCTGCTGGGGCGGGTCGCCGTCGTGGATACGATGGATACGGCCATACGCCTTTCCAAAGGAGCCGGCAGCGGCATCCGTTTTGTTACCCTGGACGGCGAGATCATCAACGCCAGCGGAGCCATTACAGGCGGAACGTACCGGAATAAGACGGCGAATCTGCTGGAAAGGCGCAGTGAGATCACGGCGCTGGAGCAGGAGATCGAAACCCTGCGCACCGATGTTTTGAAGAAGTCTGAGGAAAGCCGCCGTCAGACGTCCCGATTAGAGGAGTTGCGGCAGGTCTTGTCGTCAAAGGAAGAGAAAAAGAGAGACGCGGAGCTTGAGGAGGCGTCTCTGCGCAGTACGCTCAGCGCCCTGAAGGACGCCATGGAAAGCAGCGACGCGGATCATCAGCGCTTTGACCGGGAGCTCGCGGCCAACGACAAGGAGATCGCGGACGACCGGCAGACCATTGCTGACCTGACCGCGCAGGCGGCAGAGGCGGAAAAGGACGCCGGCAGCGCAGAACGGCAGGTAGAAGAGGCCATGAGCCTCTACGAGGAAAAGAAGACGGTGCTGGAAGCGGCCAGCGAGGGCATCACGGCCATGCGGATCAGCGTCCGCGATTGGGAGAGCAAGAAGAATAACATGGAAACCCTGCTTTCCCGCGTCCTGGAAGCCATCGACGATTATGAGTTCCAGATCAGCGAAAAACAAAAGCAACAGAGCGGCCTCAGCGACGAAAAGGACCGCCTGGTCTTCGGCAGCGACGACGCCCGCAAAAACACCGCTGCTTTCATGGAGGAAAAACAGGAGGCGGAGGCCTATATCCGGCAGGTTACGGAAGAGCGGGCCGCCCTTCTGGAAAAGATCAACGCCATGGCGGCGGAGCAGCAGGAAAGCCTGAACGCCCTCAACCGCTATCAGGATCAGAAGTACCAGCTGGAGATCAAAGCCGCCAGGAACGATACCCAGCTGGATACGCTGAAGGAACGGCTCTGGGAGGATTTTGAGATCTCCTATGTGCAGGCGTTGGATCTGCGCCGGGAAGATTTCGTCATGTCCACTTCCGTAAAGGAGAACCGGGAGATACGGAACCGGATCCGGGAGCTGGGAGATGTAAACGTAGGCGCCATCAAGGAATACGAGTCGGTGAGCCAGCGCTACGGCTTCCTGACGGAGCAGCGGCGGGACATTACCACAGCCATGGAGGAGCTCCGCAGCATTATCGGCGATATGGATCAGACCATCAAACGCCGGTTTAAAGAGAATTTCGACCAGGTGGCGGTGGCCTTTGAAGAGATCTTCCGCCAGCTCTTTGGCGGCGGTCACGCCCAGCTGTCCATGGAGGACGAGGACAATCCTCTGGAATCCGGCATCGACATCATCGCCCAGCCGCCGGGCAAGAAGCTGCAGAACATCAATCTGATGAGCGGCGGAGAAAAGACCATGACAGCCATCGCTCTGATGTTCGCCGTCCTGAAGGTCAAGCCGACGCCGTTCTGCATTTTGGACGAGGTGGAAGCTGCCTTGGACGACGCCAATATCGACAGGTTCGCCAAATATCTGCGGAAATTTGACAATATCCAGTTCGTTCTGGTCACCCATCAGAAGGCCACCATGGAGCACGCCGACGTGCTGTACGGCGTAACGATGCCGGAGCAGGGCATCTCCAAGGTCTTGAGCCTGCGTCTGGGGGACGAGTTTGAACTGTAAGCGGAGATCATAGATAACACCAGTAGGAAAGGAAAGAGAATGGCTTTATTGAAAGAGAAAAAAGGCTTTTTCGGAAAGCTGTCGGAGCGGATCGGAGACGTCATCATGGGCCGTCCGGAGATCGACGAGGATCTGATGGATGAGCTGGAGGAAATCCTGATCACCTCCGACATCGGCATGGATACGTGTATGAAGATTATGGAAGAGCTGAGAAAGAAGAT
>CAZGED010000119.1:0-5846 GCA_964525085.1 uncultured Senimuribacter sp. | reverse complement strand
CAGGTGGAAGGTGTAGCACTTCCCGTCATCGCTGACTTCGTAGCTGTCGGCGACTCTCGGCTCCAGCTGGGTGGAATCCTCGTAGTTGGCCTGGAACAGGGTGTCATAAATCTGATTGCACAGATTGTTTTCCACGGCGGTACTGGTATCGGACGGATGCAGGGTAGCGTAATCCGCGTCGATGGCGACGGTCAGCTCTGTCTTCGCTTCGCCGCTGTCACCGTCGCCGCTGTCCGAGCTGCCGCAGCCGGCAAAGATGCCTGCGGCCATGGTCAAAGACAGCGTAAGGACAAGACCCTTCAATAATTTCCTTTTCATGTTTTTTCTCCTTTTTTCTCGTTTTTATCTGGTTCTAATCTGCAGGATACGGTGTTATTCTGCAAATCGGAAAACGTGTTTGGTATAGAGGTCTGCAAGCCTGACCGCTTCCCTCACATCGGCCTTGGATATGATGGAGCTCTGGCTGTGGGGGAACCGGTCCACGATGGAAATGCCAGCCACGCGGACGCCCATGCCGCTCATGTTCATGCTGCTGGCGTCCGTGCCGCCCCGATCCATGACGTCCCGTTGATATTTGATGTGGTTCTCTTCACAGCAGGCGATCATGGCATCGACCAGATCCTCATCCAGCATGGCGGAAGGGTTACCGATGGATATGCCCACGCCTTCGCCCACGGCGTTGGCGCCCTCCAGATCCGTAGGGTAGAAGTGGTCCGGCGTTACGTCTACAGAGATGCCGATATCCGGACGGATCCGCTCTGCGGACACGACCGCGCCGCGGCAGCCTACCTCCTCCTGTACGGTGAATACATAGTAGATATCGTTGGGCCCCCTGCCGTCGTTTTGCTTCAGCGCCTCGATCAGAATGTAGCAGCCTGCCCGGTTGTCAAAGGACTTGGACACGATCCGCTCGTTCTGCAGCTCGTAGTAATTCCCGATGAAACCGCAGTAGTCGCCGACTTTTACGTACTTTTCGGTATCTTCCTTGGTCGTGCAGCCGATGTCGATATACAGCTTGCCGCTGTCATTCTTGGCTTCTTCGATCGGACCGTCGCATCCGACTACGCCGATGGTGCCGTTCTGGAAGACGACCTTATCGTTATATAAGGAACTGGTCCAGACCCAGCCTACGTGACAGACCTTGATCCTTCCGTCTGCTTCGATCTTCTTGACCTGCAGGCCGATCTCGTCCATATGGGCGGCCAACATGATCTTTTTCTTATCAGGATGGTCCGCACCGTATTTGACGGCGATCAGGTTCCCGACGGCATCGGTGAACAGTTCATCGCAGCAGCCTTCGATCTCCCTTTTGATGATGGCCCGGATGTTCTTTTCCCGTCCGGATACGCCCCACGCCTGAGTCAGTTCTTTCAGCAATTCCATAATTCCGTTTTCCTCCTTTCAGAAAAAGGTTGTACCCTGGTTGTACCTTACCGGATTGCGTTTTTATTTTATCAAAATTTCGACTATTTTGCAATATAATTTTGCAAAATTATTGACAAAATTTATAAAATCGACTATAATCCTAGTAAAATAAAAAGGTATTATACGAAACATACTAGCAAGAAAACGGAGGAGAGATCATGTACAAGTATGTAATCAAACGAATCTTATTCACTATCCCCGTTCTGTTTGGCGCCGTTTTCCTGGTGTTTACCATCATGTATCTGACGCCGGGCGACCCGGGCTCTCTGATTTTGGGAATGACGGCGAAGCAGGCTGATATCGATGCGTTGAACCATCAGCTGGGCGTCGATCAGCCTTTCCTTGTACAATTCTTCAACTATCTGAAAGGAATCTTTACGGAATTTGATTTCGGCAATTCCTACCGGACAGGCCTTCCGGTGTTCGATGAAATCCTGGCAAGATTTCCGGCCACCTTCTGGCTGACCTTCTGGTCCTGCCTCCTGGGCGCGGTCGTCGGCATCGTACTGGGCGTCGTGTCCGCCGTGAAGCAGTATTCCATCACAGACGTTTCTCTAACAACCCTTTCCATGGTGCTGTCCGCGGTGCCGGGGTTCTGGCTGGCCCTGATGCTGATGCAGATCTTCTGTCTGAAGCTGCATCTGCTGCCAAGCAACGGACTGGATTCATGGGAAAGCTACATCTTGCCGGTCATTACGCTGACTCTGTCGGGCATTGCTTCTGACATTCGTCTGACCCGTTCCACCATGCTGGAAACCATCCGGCAGGATTATATCAGGACGGCCCGATCCAAGGGTGCGCCTGAGAAGATCGTGATCTTCCGCCATGCGTTGAAAAACGCACTGCTTCCTGTGTTGACTTCTATCGGAATGGGATTCGGTGCCAGCCTGGGCGGCGCGGTCATCATCGAAACCGTGTTCGGTATTCCCGGTGTCGGACAGTTGATGGTCACGGCGATCCGCCAGAAGGATTCGCCGACGGTCATGGCTGCGACCATCTTCCTTGCGGCGCTGTTCTGTCTGATCATGCTGATCGTCGATGTGCTTTACGCCTACATCGATCCGAGACTGAAAGCGAAGTACAAGAGCTGATGAACGAGGAAAGGAGAAGACAGTCATGAGCGAAGCAGTTTTACAGAAACAGGCTGTTCAAAGCAATAAATCAAAGAAAAACAACCAGGTCAAGGAGATCTGGCGCAGATTCAGGAAGAACAAGACCGCAATGCTGGGATTGGTGCTGCTGATGCTAATCCTGCTGATGGCGATTTTCGCAGATCTGATCGTGCCGTATGACCAGGCAATCGCGCAGACTCCGGCAGACAGACTGCAGTGGCCGAGCGCAGAGCACTGGTTCGGAACCGACGAGGTGGGACGGGATGTCTTTGCCCGTGTCATCCACGGATCCAGGTACTCTCTGCTGATCGGCATTTCAACCAGCGTTTTCGCACTGCTGATCGGAGGCCTTCTGGGCGCTCTGGCAGGTTACTACGGAAAAACGATCGACAACATCATCATGCGTCTGACAGACGTGTTGATGACGGTACCTCCGATTCTCTTATCTCTGGCTGTGGTGGCGTCGTTGGGACCGAGCCTGAAAAATCTGCTCATCGCCATCACCATTTCCTGCGTGCCGAGCATGATCCGAATGGTTCGCTCCGTGGTGATGACCGTAGTGGACAACGATTATATCGAGGCGGCCAGATCCTATGACAGCTCCGACCTGCGTATCATCCTGAAGTACGTGATCCCCAATTCCCTCGGCCCGATCATCGTAACCGTGACCATGAACGTATCCAGTATGATCCTGTCCGCTTCCGGACTTTCCTTCCTCGGCATGGGTGTCCAGCCGCCGGCGCCGGAGTGGGGCGCACTGCTGTCCGACGCGAGACAGTACATGTTTGACGCGGGATATCTGCTGTACATCCCGGGCATCTTCATCGTTTTGGCTGCTCTCAGCTTCAACCTGGCCGGCGACGGTCTGAGAGATGCGCTGGATCCGAAGCTGAAAGACTAAAGGGAGGTAGAGGAAAATGAAAGATAACTTTTTACAGGTAAAAGACCTGAAGGTCATATATCAAACGGATCTGGAAACGGTCTATGCCGTCAACGGCATCTCCTTTGATCTGGAAAAAGGCGAAACCCTGGGTCTGGTAGGCGAGACCGGTGCGGGAAAGACCACCACGGCGCTTTCCATCCTGCGTCTCCTGCCGGAGCGGACGGGCAAGATCACAGGCGGCAGCATCGAGATGGAAGGCAGGAATATGCTGAGCCTTTCGGAAAAGGAGATGCAGAAGATCCGCGGCGAAAAGATCTCCATGATCTTTCAGGACCCGATGACAGCTCTGAATCCCGTTTTGACCGTCGGCGATCAGATCGCGGAATCTCTCCAGCTGCACGACGATGTGGGCCGGGGCAAGGATGTTATCGAGGCCAGAGTCGATGAGGTTTTGGAACTTGTCGGCATTCCGGCCTTCCGTAAGAAGGATTATCCCCATCAGTTCTCCGGCGGCATGAAGCAGCGCGTGGTCATCGCCATTGCCCTGGCCTGCAATCCGGGCCTTTTGATCGCCGATGAGCCGACCACGGCCCTGGATGTAACCATTCAGGCTCAGGTCCTGGCCATGATGCAGGAACTGAAGGAAAAGCTGGACACCGCCATGATCATGATCACCCACGATCTGGGCATCGTCGCCCAGACCTGTGACAAGGTTGCCGTCATGTATGCCGGCGAAATCATCGAATACGGCACGGTGGAGGATATCTTTACCGGCGACAGGCATCATCCGTACACGGTCGGCCTCTTCGGATCCATTCCGAACCTGGAAAGTGACGAGGACCGGCTCCATCCCATTGACGGCATGATGCCGGATCCGACCCATCTGCCGAAGGGCTGCGTCTTTTCGCCGAGATGTCCGCACTGCACGGATTCGTGCAAAGAGGTTCATCCGCAGGAGTACATAGACGGTACGCATAAAATCAGATGTCTTCTCTTTGGGGACACGGCAAAGGAGGTAGGATCATGGGAACACCGCTAATTGAATTACAGGACCTGAAGAAATACTTTGACATCAGCAAGACGGATAAGCTGCACGCCGTGGACGGCATCAGCCTGACCATCAACAAAGGGGAGACCCTGGGCGTTGTCGGCGAATCAGGCTGCGGAAAATCCACGCTGGGGCGGACCGTGCTGAAACTCCACGAGCCTACCGGCGGCCGCATCATCTTTGACGGGGAGGACATTACGGATTACAAGAAAAAGAAGATCCACAAGATCCGCCAGAACATGCAGATGATCTTCCAGGACCCGTATTCCAGTCTGAACCCGCGCATGAGCGTCCAGGAACTGATCGCAGAGCCTTTGCTCATCAGCAAGGTCTGCAGGAATAAGAAGGAAGTCTTTGACCGGGTAGCGGATCTGATGGATACCGTCGGTCTGGCAGAACGGCTTTCGGGCGCCTATCCCCATGAGCTGGACGGCGGCCGGAGGCAGCGGATCGGAATCGCCAGAACGCTGATCCTGAATCCGGAGTTTGTGGTCTGTGACGAGCCGGTGTCGGCGCTGGATGTGTCGATTCAGGCCCAGATTCTAAATCTTTTGATGGATCTGCAGGAGCAGATGGAGCTGACCTACATTTTTATCACCCATGACCTGTCGGTGGTGAAGCATATTTCCGATGAGATTATGGTGATGTATCTGGGAAAGTGTGTGGAGTATGCCCCGGCGGATGAGATTTTTACCCATCCGGCGCACCCCTACACAAAGGCGCTGCTGGCGGCCATCCCCATTCCCAGCATTGAGTCTCTCCACAAGCAGAGGGAGCTTCTCCAGGGAGAGGTGACCAGTCCCGTAAATCCCAAACCGGGGTGCCGGTTCGCGGCCCGGTGTCCCTATGTGAGGGAGAGCTGCAGAGCCGGGGAAATGCCCCTTCATGAGGTGAGTCCGGGGCACTTTGCGGCCTGCCCGGTGGTGGGATAGACCGGTTTCTGGCGGGACAGATGTTTTGGAAAAACGTTATGATGGGATAGGTGAGAGGAAGAGGTATGGGAGAGAAGAGGTACACCTGGCCCTATGCCAATGAGGTGGGTCAGGAGGAGACGATAGAGAGTGATGTGCTGGTGCTGGGCGGCGGACTGTCCGGGTGCTTTGCGGCCATCGCGGCGGCCCGGAAGGGGCTGTCGGTGACGCTGGTGGAGAAGGGGGCGGCGGAGCGCAGCGGCTCCGCGGGAACCGGATTTGACCACTGGGAGTCGGCCTGCACCAACCCCTGCTCCGGGGTGACGCCGGAGGAGATCGCGGAGGCCTACGTGAACGAGCAGGACTGGTACAGCAATGGGATCGCCCACTACATCGAGTGCCGGGAGGGCTACGACCGGCTGCTGGATCTGGAGTCTTTTGGCGGCAAGATCCGGGATACGGAGGAT
>CAZGED010000118.1:0-5881 GCA_964525085.1 uncultured Senimuribacter sp. | reverse complement strand
GTGGTCAGCCCGGAAGAGATTATCGAGAAATACGGCGCGGATACCGCGAGACTGTTCATTCTGTTCGCGGCGCCGCCGGAAAAAGAACTGGACTGGTCCGATGCCGGCGTAGAGGGAAGCTACAGGTTTCTCAACCGTGTATATCGTCTGGTATATGATTTTGCGAAGAATTACGAAGGCGGACAGACGGATTACGAGATCAAAACCGATGCCGACAAAGAGCTGAATTACGTTCTGAACACCACCATCAAAAAAGTGTCAGACGACGTGGCGGGAAGATTCAGCTTCAACACCGCGATCAGCTCCATCATGGAACTGGTCAACGAGTTATACAGATACAAGGAATTGGAAGAGAGAAACGAAGCTTTCATGAAGAAGGCTGTAGATACACTGGTTACGATCCTTTCACCGTTCACACCGCACATCTGCGAGGAGATGTGGGAGATTCTCGGACACCATCAGTCCCTGACTGCCGTATCCTGGCCGGCCTACGACGAGAAAGCCCTGGTACGCGATACCATTGAGATCGTCGTACAGATCAACGGCAAGGTGAAGGAAAAATTAACTGTTGCGAACCATCTTTCCAGAGAAGAACTGGAAAAAGAAGCTCTCTCCCATGACAAAGTGAAAGCCCTCACAGACGGTAAGAACATCGTAAAGGTGGTTGCTGTCCCTGGAAGGCTTGTAAATATTGTTATAAAGTAGAGAGGAGTTTATGAGAGATTACAATAGCAAAAAACCATCTGTAAAAAGGATGACTGTTAAAAGACCTCCCGCGAAGGAGCAGCCTGCAAGCCGAGGTTCAGGCCGCAAGCCTTCTGCGGGCAGACGGACGCCGGCCAAGTCTGCGGCAAAAGCGGTGCAGAAGCCGATACAGAAAACGGTGCAGAAAGCTGCTCCGAAGTCTGCAAAGGCTGCGCCGGCAAAGCAGGCGAAGAAGGCGGAAAACTTGAAGATCATTCCCATCGGAGGCCTTAATGAAATCGGCAAGAATCTGACCGTTCTGGAGTATAAGGATCAGATTCTGCTGATCGACTGCGGTATGACCTTTCCCGAAGAGGAAATGTACGGCATCGACGTGGTCATTCCTGACTTCAGCTACCTGGTCAAGAATTCCGATAAGATCGTAGGCATGGTCATTACCCACGGCCATGAGGACCATATCGGCGGCGTGCCGTATCTGCTGAAGCAGATCAACGTACCGATCTATGGCACCCGGCTGACCCTGGGCCTCATCGAGAACAAGCTGAAGGAACACGGCCTCCGTGCCGATTTTCATACGATCAAAGCGGGCGAGAAGTTCAAGGTGGGAGAATTTAAGGTGGAAGCGATCCGCACCACCCATTCTATTGCGGATGCCATTTGCCTGTATATCCAGACGCCGGCGGCCACACTGTTTCACACCGGCGATTTCAAGATCGACTACACGCCCATCGACGGAGAGCCCATCGACCTGGGCAAATTCGCAGAGGTGGGCAGACGCGGCGTAGACATCATGTTGGCGGACAGTACCAACGTGCTGCGGCCGGGCTTTACGCCGTCAGAGCAAAGAGTGGGCGAGACCCTGGACGGCATTTTCAGAGAGGCGAAGGGCAGAATCATCATTGCCACCTTCTCCTCCAACGTCCACAGGGTGCAGAAGATCATAGAGCTGGCGGCAAAGTACGGCCGAAAAGTGGCCGTTTCCGGCAGGAGCATGGACAACGTGGTCAACCTGGCCATCGAGCTGGGCTATCTCCAGCTGCCGGCAGGCATCTACGTGGAGCTGAACAAGACCAAGAACATTCCTGACAGCCAGCTGGTCATCATCACCACGGGTAGCCAGGGCGAACCGATGTCCGCGCTTTCCAGAATGGCCAACAACGAGCACCGCAACGTGAAGCTGAAGAAGGGCGACATGGTCATCTTCTCTTCTTCGCCGGTGCCGGGCAACGAAAAGACCGTGACCAGCGTGGTCAACAAGCTGTACGAAAAGGAAGTGGAGGTTATCTACAACGATATCGCCGACATCCACGTTTCCGGCCACGCCTGTCAGGAGGAGCTGAAGCTGATCCATACGCTGATCAAACCGAAGTTCTTCATGCCGGTCCACGGAGAGCACCGTCATCTGGTGCAGCACGCCCGCCTGGCCGAATCCATCGGCATGCGGAAGGAGAAGATCTTCATCCTGTCCAACGGCGACCAGCTGACCGTGGATAAGCGCAGCGCCGCCAAGTTCCAGAACGTGGTCAGCGCCGAGGATATTCTGGTAGACGGCCTTGGCGTGGGAGACGTAGGCAACATCGTGCTGCGGGACAGAAAGCTTTTGTCGGAATCCGGTCTGATCATCGTGGTGGCCGCCATCGACAGGGCCAGCGGAGAGATCGTTTCCGGCCCGGACATTGTTTCCAGAGGCTTTGTCTACGTCCGTGAAAACGAGGACCTGATCAAAGACGCCAGAGAGGTTGCTCTGCAGGCGCTGGAGGACAGCCTTCGCGCGGGCAGCCGGGACTGGAACGCCATCAAAAACAGCGTCAGAGAAGAGATGCGGCGGTTCATCTTCCGCAGGACAAAGCGGGACCCAATCATCCTGCCAATCTTTTTAGACGTATAATATAAGGACAAAGCGAGGTATTACCATGAACGTATATGATCAGGCCCACGGGCTTGCCAAGGCGATCAAAGAATGTGAAGAATTCAAACAGTTTGACCAGCTGCAGAAACTGGTGGATCAGAACGCGGAGCTGTCCGTGGCGCTGAAGGATTTTCAGGCTAAGCAGCTGGAGGTGCAGGCGAAACAGATGATGGGAGAGCAGGTCGGACCGGAAGCCATGCAGCAGATCCAGGAACTTTCCCAGATTATGATGCGGGATCCTCTGGCGGCCCAGTACCTGCAGGCCCAGATGCGCTTTTCCCTGATGATGAACGACGTATATAAGATCCTGGGAGAAGTAATGGGTCTTGGCAACCTGCAATAAATCTGCTATAATAACAGCAGGAGTTTTTACACAAACATTTAACAATCATGAAGAAAGTGAGAATAGACCGATGATTTACGCAAGTGACTTTAGAAAAGGCAGAACATTCCAGATTAACGGTGAACCTCATGTGGTTCTCGATTTCATGCATGTAAAACCTGGCAAAGGCGCCGCATTCGTGAGAACCAAATATAAGAACATCATCACCGGAGCTACCAGAGAAGAAGCTTTCAACCCGGACGACAAGTTTGAGGAAGCGATCATTGAAACCAAGAAGATGCAGTACCTGTACAACGACGGAGATCTGTACTACTTCATGGATTCCGAAACTTATGAGCAAGTGCCTGTCGCCTATGAAATGGTGGAGGACGCGATCAAATATATGAGAGAAAACGATGAAGCGACCCTGAAGTTCTACAAGGGCCAGCCGTTCATTGTGGAAGCGCCAAACTTCGTCGACCTGGTGGTAACAGAGACAGAGCCGGGCGTGAAAGGCAACACGGCTACCAACGTAACAAAGGCTGCAACGGTGGAGACAGGCGCAGTGATACAGGTTCCTATTTTCATCGAAGAAGGCGAAAAGATCCAGATCGACACGAGAACCGGTGAATATCTGGGAAGATCGAAATAAGAGAAGATCAAATAAGAGTGAAGCAGAGAAGGGGCGGTGTTCGTCCCTTTCTTTCACATCTTGATCCGTGAGAAACGAGGTATGGACATTGAAGAAATCCAGATTGATCATCGTCACAGCAGCCGTCATCGTTCTGATCGCTGCAGGCGGCTTTGCCTGTTACAGCAGCGGCCTCGGTGCGCCGGAACCGGGAAACACAGACCCCGTTACCGTAACGATCCCATCGGGCACCGGAGCGTCCGCCATCGTCGAGATCCTGGACGAGAACGGCCTGGTCAAGAACAAAACGGCGGCAAAGATCCACGTGCGTCTGGCCGGCTACGATTCCCTGCAGGCCAACAGCTATCTTTTCAACAAGGCTATGACGCTGCAGGAGATCATGGAAGTCATCAATACCGGTGACTTCAACTATCTGTCAAAGAACGCCTTTACCATCATCGAGGGAGCTACGGCGCCGCAGGCGGCAGAAGCGATCGCGGAAGAGCTTCCTTTTACGGCGGAGGATCTACTGAAAAAGTGGAAGGACAGAGATTACCTGAACCGGCTGATCGACCGGTACTGGTTCCTGACAGACGAGATTCTCCAGGACGGGATCCTCTATCCGCTGGAAGGCTATCTGTATCCGGAAACCTACATCGTCACGGACGATGAGCCGACAGAAGAGGAGATCACGGAAATGCTGCTGGATCTGACCGATCAGGTCCTGTCTGAGAGGAAGGAGGGCATCGAAGCGATGGATCTGACGGTCCATCAGTTCCTGACTCTGGCGTCGGTGGTGGAAAACGAGTCCCTCTTTGAAAAGGACAGACCCCTCATCGCCGGCGTGTTCCTGAACCGTCTCGCCAAGGACATGCCGCTGCAGAGCGATATCACCGTTCTCTACGCGCTGCAGAAAAAGACGGTGGACGTAACCTATCAGGATCTGGAAACGGATTCCAAGTACAATACATACATGTACGCGGGCCTACCCATCGGCCCTGTGTCCTCTCCGTCGTCGCAAACGATGGACGACGTGATCTCCTACGAAAAGTCCGATTACCTGTACTTTTTCGCCACGGAAGACGGAACGGTCATCTACTCGAAGACATTGGCTGAACACGAGAAGGTGGTCGAGGAGAACCTATGGTACTAGCATGAATATAACGAACGATATCATTACATCATATATTAACCAGTATTACAGGCCGGCCAGTCCGGAGCTGGAAGAACTGCGCGCCGCAGGCGAAGCGGACTACGTGCCGATCATCCTGCGGGAAACGGAGATGTTTCTGAACACGCTGCTTCTCAGCGTCGATCCTGCCAGGATTCTGGAAATCGGCACGGCCATCGGCTATTCTGCCCTGTATTTCAGTGAACGGTGCCCGGAGGCTGAGATTTACACCATTGAAAAGGATGAGGCCATGGTGCAGGCGGCAAGACACAATATCGCCGCTTTCGGCAGAGAAAAGCAGATCCACACCCTCCTTGGAGACGGACAGGAACAGGTGGACAAACTGCGGGACCAGGGGATCTGCGGCTTCGACTTCGTCTTTATCGACGCGGCAAAGAGCCACTACCGGCGGTTTATGGATGCGGCCTTATCGGTGTGTGCGCCGAAGGCTTTCATCGTTTCAGACAACATCCTGCAGCGGGGTCTGACCGCTTCGGATGCCTATGATCCGAAACAGAAACATAAGACCAACATCCGGAAAATGCGAGAATATGTAGAATCTATCACCCTTGACCCGACGCTGACCACCTCCCTGCTGGCGGTGGGAGACGGGCTTGCGGTAACGGTTTATCGAGGTGAACATGGACAGAGAACACTTTGAACTGCTTGCGCCGGCAGGCGATCTGGAAAAACTGAAGGCTGCCGTTATCTACGGCGCAGATGCTGTTTACTTCGGCGGCGAGCTGTTTTCCCTGCGGGCCGGAGCCGGCAATCTGACCCTGGATGATATGAGAGAAGGCATTGCCTTCGCCCACGAGAGAGGGAAGCGGTGCTACCTGGCGCTGAACATCTTCGCCCACAATGAGGATATCGAGCCTTTGACCGGCTATCTGCGCAACATCAGGGATCTGGGACTGGACGCCTTTATTGTATCCGATCCCGGCGTCATCGATCTGCTGCGGGAGGTGATTCCGGATGCGGAGATCCATCTCAGCACCCAGGCCAACATGACCAACTACAGAACCGCCCGGTTCTGGTATAAGCAGGGCGTCAAGCGGTTGGTCTTGGCCAGGGAACTGACCTTTGACGAGATCCGCGGCGTGCGGAGCCATATCCCGGATGACATGGAACTGGAGGCCTTTG
>CAZGED010000117.1:0-5987 GCA_964525085.1 uncultured Senimuribacter sp. | reverse complement strand
GAAGCAGATCACCTGGAAGCGTGCGGTGGATATGAACGACAGACAGCTGCGCCATATTGTAGACGGTCTGGGCGGCAAGGTGCAGGGCGTTCCAAGGGAAGACGGCTTCGAAATCACCGTGGCATCTGAGGTCATGGCGATCCTGTGTCTGGCATCGGATATTGCGGATTTGAAACAGAGACTGGCCAGAATCATCGTGGCATATACTTATGAAGGAAAACCGGTGACGGCGCACGATCTGAAGGCGGAAGGAGCCATGGCTGCCCTGCTGAAGGACGCGCTGAAGCCAAACCTGGTGCAGACGCTGGAAGGAACGCCGGCCTTTATCCACGGCGGTCCGTTTGCCAACATCGCTCATGGATGCAACTCCATCACGGCAACCAAAATGGCCTTAAAGCTGGGAGATTACGCCGTAACGGAGGCAGGCTTCGCAGCAGATCTGGGTGCAGAGAAGTTCCTGGACATCAAATGCCGCATGGCGGGCCTGAAACCTTCCGCCGTGGTCATCGTAGCCACCGTAAGAGCGCTGAAATATCACGGCGGCGTCGCCAAGGCCGATCTGAACCAGGAAAATCTGCAGGCTCTGGAAGCAGGCATTCCGAACCTGCTGCAGCATGTTTCCAATATCAAGGACGTATTTGGGCTTCCTTGCGTAGTAGCCATCAATGCCTTCCCGACCGATACAAAGGCAGAACTCGACCTGGTCGAAGCGAAGTGCAAGGAGCTTGGCGTCAACGTCGCTCTGTCCGAAGTATGGGCTAAGGGAGGCGAAGGAGGCAAGGCTCTGGCAGAAGAAGTCGTCAGACTGTGCGAAGAGCCGAACAGCTTCCGTCAATCCTACGAGCTGGACACCACCATCGAAGAAAAGTTGGAAACCATCTGCCGGAAAATCTATCACGCGGACGGCGTAGTTCTCACGGCAAACGCCAAAAAACAGATGGATCAGCTCAACGCTCTGGGCTTTGGCAGCCTGCCGATCTGCATGGCCAAGACCCAATACTCCTTCTCCGATGATGCCAGCCTTCTCGGTGCACCGAAGGGATTTACCGTGACCGTGAGAAATCTGAAGGTGTCTGCGGGAGCGGGATTCATCGTAGCTTTGACCGGTGACATCATGACCATGCCTGGCCTTCCGAAGGTACCGGCGGCGGAGAAGATCGATGTAGATGAAAACGGCGTAATCACCGGACTGTTTTGATAGACCGCTGATCCGGCTTTGATTGGGAGGAAAACATGAAAGAAATGAAGTTGGATCAGTTCCTCGCCCAGCTTGCTTCTGCCGCCCCTGTACCGGGCGGCGGAGGCGGCGCAGCCCTGGCGGGCGCTGTCGGCATTGCCCTGGGCAATATGGTAGGGGAACTGACCGTGGGAAAGAAAAAATATGCGGATGTAGAGGCGGATATCCTTGCCCTCAATGAGAAGGCAGACGTTCTGAGAAAGGAATTCCTCAGCCTGATGGAGAAGGACGCGGAAGTGTTCGAACCTCTTTCAAAAGCCTACGCGATTCCCAAAGATGATCCGCAGAGGAGTGAAGTCATGGCAAAAGTATTGAAGGACGCATCGGAGGTTCCGTTAGCCATCATGGAGAAGTGCTGTGAGGCCGTCGATTTGATAGAGGAATATGCGGAAAAAGGCAGCCGGCTTGCCATCTCCGACGCAGGCTGTGCCGCGGCCATGGCGAGGAGTGCCCTGGAAAGTGCAGCGCTCAATGTGTATATCAACACCAAATCCATGGAAGACCGGGTTCTTGCGGATTCCATGAACAAGAAGGTCGCAGACATGCTGGAACTGTACTGCTCCAAGGCAGACACCGTTTATGCGCAAGTATCCGGGAGGTTAAAGAATGGCTGAAATCTTAAAAGGTGCGCCGGTCACGGCAGCGCTCAACGAAAAGATGAAACAGGAGATTGCCGCTTTGAAGGAAGCGGGCATCGTGCCCACGCTGGCCATCCTGCGGGTAGGAGAAAGACCCGATGACATTTCCTACGAAAAGGGAGCCATGAAGCGGTGCGCTTCTGTAGGCGTGGAAGTAAAGAACGCCGTACTGCCTGCTGATGTGTCCGGTGACAGCTTCTTCCGTACGCTGGAAGAACTCAACGAGGATCCTGCCGTCCACGGCATTCTCATGTTCCGCCCTTTGCCGCCTCATATTGACGGAGAGAAGGCCAGGAAGATGCTGAAGCCGGAGAAAGATATCGATGGATGCACCGACGGATCGCTGGCGGGCGTATTTACCAATACGAAAATCGGATTCGCACCCTGCACGGCGCAGGCGGCCATAGAAATCCTGGATTACTACGGTGTGGACTGCAAAGGAAAAAAAGCGGCTGTTATCGGCCGTTCTCTGGTCGTGGGCCGTCCCGTGTCCATGATGCTCATGCATAAGAACGCCACCGTCGTGACCTGCCATACGAAAACAGAGGATATGGCTTCCATCACGCGGCAGGCAGACATTCTGATCGTGTGTGCGGGAAAGATGGAAAGCATCGGTGCCGGCTATCTCAAGGAGGGACAGGTGGTCATCGATGTAGGCATCGGCTGGAACGAAGAAAAAGGCAAGCTCTGCGGAGATGTCAAATTCGACGAGGCGGAGCCGGTGGCAGGGGCCATCACGCCGGTACCCGGCGGTGTGGGCACCGTGACTACCAGCGTGCTGGTGTCCCATGTGGTCGAGGCCGCAAAGCGGACCCTGCAATAGGCAGCGTGCGCCTCATGGCGCAGAGCCCGGGTTCAGCAGTTTTACCATCAACTCCTGATTGTTGGAGATGCCCATCTTCTCGTGGATATGCTGGATATGCTTGTACGTAGTGGCAAGCGAAATGAAGAGGGTGTCTGCAATGCCGCTGGGCTTTACGCCCTGACTCAGGAGATCCACGATCTCTATTTCCCGGGCGGTCAGCTTCCATTGTGCCCAATCCGCCTGAGAGACATTCCCCAGGGTCTCATCCCTAAAAAAGAAGTTTTTGTAAATGTTGTTGAGCTGATCAACGGTCAGATAAAGGTTGGTCAGCTCTTTCTCTGTAAATCTCCTGTTCTCGACCCGATCTAAAGAAATGATCAGTCTGTAGTTGCCGTTCAGATCGTACAAAGGAAAGTCACAGGAACGGGTAATTTTTCTGGAATAGATGAATTCCTCCATCAGATCCTTAGGATAATAATCGTTTTTTGTCCAGTCTAACAGAACGAGATCGGGATGCTGCGGATTTTCACGTTTGATACCGAACGGGTACTTGTCGCCCTCCAGGAACATGTGATAATGGAGATAGAGATCTCCGTACCGCTCAGGAACATTCTTCTGATATTGGCCGACGGTTTTTCCGGCTGCATCGAGAAAATATACGATGGACTGGTCGAAGTCCGCAATTTGAGCCAGATGTTTTACGACGTCTATGGCAAAGGCTCTGGGATGGTGAGCCCGGCCGCAGATTAAAACAATCTCGTAAATCGTCTTCCAGTCGGCAAGAGCCGGATTGGGTGTGCAAGGATTCGTCATATAATCACCTCAAAAGATTCCACTGCTTTCTAATTGAACTTATACACAGTTAAAGTAGCATAAATTCTGCGGAGATGCAATACCAACAACTTCGTATTTTTTGAAAATACGAAAAATTTATTTTCTTGCACCATGTTGAAATACGAAACTTTGCGTATTAAAAAGAGCGGCCGGTTCCACTATACTAAGCATGTAGAACAAAACACAGAAAGGAGAAAGCCATGTCGGATCGATTAAAGGGAAAAACCGCACTGGTAACCGGCGCAGCATCGGGAATGGGAAGAGAGATCGCCATGGAATTTTTGAAGGAAGGCGCGAAAGTCATGGCGGTTGATTTGAATCTGGAAGGATTAGAGGGCCTTTTGGATGACGTAAAAAAAGAAGGCCTGGAAGACGGGCTGAGAATCGCAAAATGTAATATTACAGTTTATGAAGACTGTGAAAATGCCGTAAATGCCTGTGTTGAGGCATTCGGAACCATGAACGTGCTGTCTCACAACGCTGGCGTTGCCGACAACTTCAAGATGGTCCACAGCATGGATATGAAGGAGTGGAATCGAATGATCGATATCAATCTGACAGGATCCATGCTGGTTGCGAAAGCTGCACTGAACTATTTCCTTCCGAACGAGATCAAAGCCTCCATGGTCATGATCACGTCCAATGCCGCATTTGAATCGGCTACCGGCGGTCCGGCCTATTCGGCATCCAAGGCAGGCGCAAATGCACTGATGAAAGCTATTGCCTTTGAATATGCGAGGAAGGGAATCCGCTGCAACTCCATCTGTCCGGGACCGGTCATGACGAACATCGCCCTTTCCCAGGGGGAGTGGGATGACGAAGGCTCGGAAGTTCACGCTTTCTCCGGATATACAGCTCATCAGATGGAGTGGACCGGCATCGCGACGGGAACGGCCGAGGATATCGCTCCGCTGGCAGTTTACCTCGCTTCTGATGAAAGTGCCTTTATGAACAGTTCTTCCATCGTCATCGATGGCGGAGTTTGTTTATCAAGATAGAAAAGCTATTTACAATTACAAATGGAAGGGAGGTAAGGTTATGGCTATTACATGTGAATCTACCGTACAGGAAGTGATGGCAGATGAGAGAGCGCGCGCAATCATGCAGAAGTATTCTTCTGATTTTTCAGAGGGCAACACGATGCTTGGACCATGTGCAACGATGAAGATCAAAACTCTGATCAGATTCCCGCAGTCCGGCATTTCCAAGGAAGTTCAGGCTCAGATCTGTGCAGAACTGGATGCATTGGACAAATAGGAAGGTATCAGGTTGATACATTTCGGGAACAGAGAAGGAAAGGAGAACTAAAATGTCAGAGGAAATGAAAACAAAAGAAAAAGCCAATGAAATGGCAAAAGAGCAAGACATTCATATGTCTACAGTCAGAAAAGAAAGAAAAAGTTTAAAATATCTGCAGAAGCTGAAGGATAAAGGAGAAAAGATCGTACAGATGTGCCCGGCAGAGCTTGGCCCTATGTTCGGTATGGCTGCAGAAATGGCCGGTTGCGATATCCTGCGTACAACTGATATGATCAGCGACGTTTCCAGCCTGGAAGATGCGGTATACTGCACGCCGATGACCATCAAGAAGTATCGCGTTTACTGCAAGACGATCCACATCAACATGTACATGCCGACACCGTCCTACGCTTCCAAGGAACTCGCGATCCGGTACGGCTCTGACTGGACCTTCCAGGGCGCAGATTCCATGCTTCCAATGGGCATCACCAACGAAACTTTAAAGGCCATGTCCGACAACTATGTACCGACCTACGGCCACATCGGCGGCATTTCCGGATGGCAGGCCAACGCTACCGGTTATGCGAGACTGGGCAAAACGGCAGAAGATGCGTTCAGAGTCTTCAAGTGGGGCTATGAATATCAGGAAAACGGCATGGGCGGCTTGACGGTCGAGCTGACGCCGGCTGAAGTATCCCAGAAGATCGCAGAGAAGCTGAGAATTCCGGTTGTTTCCATCGCGGGAAGTGCTGCCTGTGACGGATCCGAAATGGTAGACATGGATACCTTCGGCATGATGCCGTCTGCTGCATCCCACGCCAAGACGTATGCTTATCTGATGCCGTTCATGGTAGAAGCTTATATGGCATGGGCCGACGATGTACGCGAAGGCAAATATCCTGCTGAGGAACATTGCTGGCACATGGATCCTGCGGAAGCAGAGAAGTTCTACGATATGGTTGAAAAGTTCTAAGCAATCAAAAAAACACGCAGACAAAAGGGCCCGGAAGGGTCCTTTTGTACACCCGAAGAAGGACAGGAGAGAAAACGGAATGAGATTGAAGGACAAAGTAGTTGTAATCACCGGCGCATCTGCCGGGATGGGACGAGAAATGGCGCTGACCTTTGCAAAAGAAGGGGCAAAAGTGCTGGCGGTGGCAAGACGTCAGGCCGTACTGGATGAGTTGAAAGCACAGGCTGCAACATTTGGCGGGATCATCGAAACCTTTGCGGG
>CAZGED010000116.1:0-5992 GCA_964525085.1 uncultured Senimuribacter sp. | reverse complement strand
ATTCCGGCCTGGTACTGCCAGGACTGCGGTGAGCTGATCGTATCCGAAGAGGATCCGGCAAAGTGCCCGAAGTGCGGCTCTGCCAACTTGAAGCAGGATGAAGACGTGCTCGATACCTGGTTCTCCTCCGCGCTGTGGCCGTTCTCCACCTTGGGATGGCCGGACAAGACGGAAGATCTGGAATACTTCTATCCGACGGATGTGCTGGTAACCGGGTATGACATCATCTTCTTCTGGGTCGTTCGAATGGTGTTCAGCGGCTGTGAAGCCATGGGCCAGCCGCCGTTCCACCACGTATACGTACACGGTCTGGTAAGGGACGCCGAAGGCCGAAAGATGAGCAAGTCTCTGGGGAACGGCATCGATCCCCTGGAGGTCATCGATCAGTACGGCGCCGACGCACTGCGGTTCATGCTGACCACAGGCATTACGCCGGGCAACGACATGCGGTTTAAAACGGAAAAACTGGAATCGGCCAGAAACTTTGCCAATAAACTGTGGAACGCCTCCCGGTTCGTCATCATGAATCTGCAGAACGAGGACGGCAGCTTCAAAGAACTGGCCAAGTGCTGCAGCGACTGCTGCGGCATGGCCTGCGGAGATACCACCGATTTCAGCTGCATCGCCCTGAGAGACGAAGACAAATGGATCATCAGCAGAGTCAACGACGCGGCGGCGTATGTGACCGGCGCTCTGGAGAAATACGACCTGGCGCTGGCAGGCCAGAGAGTCTACGAACTGATCTGGAACGAGTACTGCGACTGGTATATCGAGCTGGTCAAGAAGCGGCTGTGGGGAGACGACGAAGAGGACAAGAAGGTGGTCAGATTTGTCCTGGTCATGGTCCTGAAGAATATGCTGGAGTTGCTGCATCCGTTCATGCCGTTCATCACGGAGGAGATCTGGTCCTTCCTGCCTCACTCGGACAACGAGAGAGAGGATAATCCGGATTGCTTCCTGATCAAAGCCAAGTGGCCGGAAGCGGACGAGAAGAGAAGCTTTCCGGCGGAGGAAGAGAGACTGGAACTGGCTATGGACGCCATCCGCGCCATCCGAAATATCCGCGCTGAGGCGGAGGCAGCGCCGAGCAAGAAGCTGACCGCCGTCATCCTGGCTCAGGGCGAAAAGCTGGAGGTCATGAAGGCAGGCGAGAGATATATCAAGGATCTGGCCAATATTACAGAAATCCACTTTGTTGAACAGAAACAGGACGTTCCGGAAGAGGTCATGTCGGCAGTGATCGACGGCGTAGAGATCTTCATTCCGCTGGATGATCTGGTAGACTTCAACGCGGAGTTCGACCGCCTGACCAAGGAGAAGAAAAAGCTGGAGGGCGAAGTCAAGCGCGTCGTTGGGAAGCTGTCCAACGAAGGTTTCCTGGCTAAAGCGCCGGAAAAGGTGGTCAACGAAGAAAAGGAAAAGAAGGCAAAGTATGAGGACATGCTGGCCAAGGTCGAGGCGAGACTGGCCATGGTAGCCAAGAAGATAGAGAAATAAAGGTAGATCAATCATATGGACGCAATCAGCAAAATTCATGAATTTTTACGATTCGGCAGCGTGCTGGGCCTGGAACGGATGAACGTTCTTCTGGAAAAGCTGGGGAATCCCCATCGGGATCTGGCGGTCATTCACGTGGCCGGCACCAACGGAAAAGGTTCGATTTGCAGATATGTGTACGAAGTGTTGCAGGCCGGGGGATATCAAACCGGCCTGTACACTTCTCCCTATCTGGAAGTGTTCAACGAGCGCATCGAGTTTGACGGCAGCTATATCACGGACCGGGAATTGGAGCTCTATACTGCGAAGGTTCTTGAAAAGGCTCGGGAGATGGTGGACGAAGGCATGGAGTCTCCTACGGAGTTTGAGGTGGTGACAGCCATCGCTTTCCTGTATTTTAAGGAGAAGCAGGCCGACTATGTGGTGCTGGAGGTGGGGCTCGGCGGTCGCGGAGATTCTACCAACGTGGTGGAACAGCCCCTGTGTAGCATCATCGCCTCCATTTCTCTGGACCATACAGACCGGCTCGGTGACACCATCGCTGCCATCGCCGGTGAAAAGGCGGGCATCATCAAAGCCGGCTGTCCGGTTATCACAGGCACCGACGAGGCTGACGCCATGGCGGTGTTCCGATCAAAGGCGAGGGAGCTGGGCTGCGACCTGTACGACAGCCACAGGATGCCCTATGAGATTGTAAAGGAAACGGACAGCGGCTGTGTGTTCCGCGCCAGTGTCATGGGAAAAGACTATGAACTGGAAATCTCTATGGCAGGCGAACATCAGGTACGCAACGCCATGGAAGCCCTGACGGCCGTGGCGCTGCTGAACAGAGACGGAAAGATCCGGATCAGCGACGATGCCCTTTGCCGCGGTTTCAAAAATGCGAAACAGATCGGACGTTTTGAAATACTCCGGCGGAACCCCTTTGTTATCATAGACGGGGCGCACAACCCGGACGGATCAAAAGCGCTCCGGCAGGCCGTGTCGTCCCGCTTCGCGGGCAAGCGCATTCTCATGGTAGTGGGCATCCTGGCGGACAAAGAGGTTTCGGAGGTGCTGGACAATTTCCTTGAAATCACCGGGGACTTTATTGCGACGGAGCCGGACAACCCGAGAAAGCTGGCGGCGGGGGACCTGGCTGCGCTGATCGCGGAGAAGGGCGGCAGATGCCAGGCATTTGCGGACCCGGCGGAAGCGGTAAGTCAGGCCAAGCTGCGGTACGGGGACTACGACGTGATACTCTTTGCCGGTTCATTATATCTGATCGGAGTCATCAGGGGGTTGCTGCATGAGTAAAGTGAAGAAGGTCATCCTGTTCTATAATCCAAATTCAGGAAACGGGATGTTCAAGAATCATCTGGACTACATCATCGGAAGATATCAGAAGGAAGGCTACCTGGTGGTACCTATCCGCGCGGCCCACGGCCACGTGATCTTTGACTATCTGGCAGAGCTGGATCAGGAGACATACCGTGAGGAGTATCGTCAGATCATCGCGGCCGGCGGCGACGGAACGATCAATGTCTGCGTCAATGCCATGATTAGAAATCATGTCGATCTGCCGCTGGCGATCCTGCCGGCCGGCGCAGCCAACGATTTTGCCTACTATTTCAATATTCCGGGTGAAATCGATCAGATGCTGGATATCGCGCTGGGGAGCAACTACACCTATGCCGATGTGGGACAGGTCAACGACCGGTATTTTATCAACGTGGCTGCCATCGGACAGGTGGTGGATGTGAGCCATAAGACGGACCCGACGCTGAAGAACACCATCGGTGTCTTGGCGTATTATCTGAAGGGGCTGTCTGAGGTGCCGAATCTGAAGCCGATCCGGGTCACGCTGACCACGCCGGAGAAGGTCTACCGGGAAAAGATGTATTTTATGGTCGTCATGAACGGCAAGTCGGCGGGGGGATTCAAGAAGATATCGCCGGATTCGGAGATCAACGACGGACGGCTGGACGTGATGCTGTTCCGCAGCATGTCGCTGCTGGAAATGCCCGGGGTTTTCATGAAGATTCTGCAAGGAAGCCACTCATCCAGCAAGAAGGTGCTGCACTTTCAGACCAGCCAGCTGACCATCGAAGCAGATCTGGATCTGCCCACGGATATCGACGGTGAGCACGGAGAAAAATTCCCGCTGGTGTTCAGCGTGCTGCACAACAGGCTGAAAATCTATACTTTGGAAGACAACATGGGGGAGGAGTAACATGCTTCGTTTGATTTTGAGAGAGACAGAGGAATATGAGAAGCTGGTGCAGTTTTTCGTGAAAAACGAGCTGGAATTTGACGGCGATGAAGAGGTGGATACGGATATCGTCAAGTGTTTTGAAGTGGTTCACGGCAGTGAAGAGGCGCTGGTCGGAGCCGTGGTCCTTGCCAAAAGGGAGGGCCGCTATATCATCGACGGTATCGCGGTGGATCCGATTTATCGAAAGATGAAGGTGGGAAACGTATTGCTGAAGAAGGCTGTGGACGAGGTGAAGGCCCTGGGCGGAGACGCTTTGTTCCTGGTGGCGAGAGCGCCCGGCTTCTTCCGGGCCAACGGTTTTATGGCCATAGACCCTGCCGATGCGCCGAATTTCTTCGAATGCAAATACTGTGACCAGTATCAGGTCAGCTGCCATCCTGAGGTCATGAAATTGGAGATCCAATAATGGATCAGGTTTATGATTACGACCGGATCTTGCAGGGTATCCTGGACGTGGGGGAGGAGATGGTCTGCTGGTGCGGCTGGGACTGGGAGACAATCCTGGCAAGATCATGATCGGCGGCATCATGCTGTTGATACCGGGCATCGCTCTGGCGATCTCCCTGGGGTTCGTGGTGGTAGCGGTGCTGAACAAGTATCTGAACCGGTTCCTGGCCGGCCGTAAAAAGTGAGTCAATGTGCTGCCGCAGGGTATATCAAAGGGAACTGCCGAGATGCAGGCATACTTTCTCTGACCCGGAATAGAATGTAGTAATGCGAATTTCGGGAGGGAGAAAATGATAAATACTGAGAGTAGCAACAACAGTACGAACATAGCACACATTTGCGGTGAAGTCATAGATGGCCTTGTCTTGAATCATAAGACTTACGGAGAAGCTTTTTATACCTTTACGGTAGGCATCAGGAGAAACAGCGGGTACGAGGACCGGATCATCGTCATGGCCTCAGAGAGAATCCTTCACTGCCTGCGGATAGAGCCGGGCAGCAGCATAGAGATACAGGGGCAGGTTAGAACCTATAACGAGGACGTAGGCGGCCACAACCGGCTGAACATCGTGATCTTTGCCCGCGATATCGAGGTCGGCCGGACGCCCTTTGATCCGGTCAACGACATCAGGCTGGAGGGCTTTCTCTGCAAGAAACCGTTGCCGAGGACGTCGCCTCTGGGCCGCAAGATCTGCGATCTGATGCTGGCAGTCAACAGAATGTACAACAAATCAGACTATATCCCGTGCATCGCCTGGGGGCGCAATGCTGTCTACGCAGCGACCATGGACGTGGGCGACCGGATCGCCGTCAGTGGCAGGCTGCAGAGCAGGCAGTATAAAAAGCGGCAGGAGGACGGTGAGGTGCTGATCAAAACCGCTTATGAAGTTTCTGTGTTACAGCTTGAAACTTATCGTGAGGATATGATATAATAGTTGGGTCTTTGATTACGGCAGGAGCCGCGCCGGCTGCGGAGTCCGGATCCTATGCAGACAGCGAACAGCCGCTGACCAATGCCGGCAGCTGCTGGCCGTTTCCGGCCGCCGACGGCCAATACCAATAAATGAAAAGGAAGTGGATTGATGTTTAACAGAGATGGGCAGGATAACAGCACCTATAACATTGAAAATTACGAGTTTATCAAGCGGACCTCCCCGGTGGTTGGCGCTTTGATCGAGAAGGAATATAACAGACAGAAGAACAACATCGAGTTGATCGCTTCTGAAAACTACTGCTCCGAGGCGGTTCTCGCCGCCTGCGGCAGCTGCCTGTCCTGGAAGTACGCGGAGGGCTATCCCTATGTGAGAACTTCGGGCAACACCAGCAGATACTACGGCGGCACCAAGTTCGTCGACGAGCTGGAAGAATACTGCTGCGATAAGTGGAGAGAGGTCTTTGATACGGACTATCACGTCAACGTACAGCCGCACAGCGGTTCCCAGGCAAACTTCGCCGCGTACAAGGCGATCCTTCAGCCGGGGGATACCATTTTGTCCCTGAGCCTGGACAACGGCGGACATCTGACCCACGGGTCCTCCGTCAACTTCAGCGGCAAGCTGTACAACATGGTCTTCTACGATGTAGACGAAAACGGCTTCATCGATATGGACGATGTGAGGAAAAAGGCTCATGAATACAAGCCGCAGCTGATCCTGACCGGTGCGTCCGCATACGCGCGCATCATCGATTTTGCCGCTTTTGCGGAGATCGCGAAGGAAGTCGGCGCGTATTTCATGGTCGACATGGCCCACATTGCCGGGCTGGTAGCCGGCGGCGTCCATCCGTCCCCGTTCG
>CAZGED010000115.1:0-6023 GCA_964525085.1 uncultured Senimuribacter sp. | reverse complement strand
TCCCAGGAAATAGGTCGTAGTCGTCGTCGCATGTCCGTAAAAGATATAGGAAGCGCCGGCCAGCACGAGGCCCACTGCGGAAAGCACTCTGGCTCCCACCTTAGTCAGGATTCTGCCGATGATGAAGTATGCGACGACGCCGATCAGCCCCGCATAAAAGGCCAGATCGAGCAATTTCGCGTGTAATGCCGTCTGATCTGCAAATCCCAGGGTCTCCCAGAACTTTGCGGACCACTGTTCGATAACGATGTTCTGTCCGTCGATGGAAAGTCCGATAAGGAACCAGAACATGATCATGCTGTAGAAGATAATCAGCCAGCCCTTGCCAAAGTTGGATTTGGTATTTTCGGACTGCAGTTTCTGTTTGTTGTCAGCCATTCTTATTTTTCCTCTCCTTCTTCTGTTTTTTCTTTTGTAAATCTCTCGTCCGCCGCCTTCATGACCATCTCGTCCCAGGTCCTGAAAACGGTGCTTTCAACGATGAAATGATTGAAGACTTTTTCCGGATAGATCATATATTCTCCGCCCCAGTTTACCATGACGGCGCTGGAATAGCGGAAATACGCAAAGCTCTCAAAGTTCGTGTACTTCTGCATGAATGCGTCTGTAAAGATGATATTGAGAATATCCCAAAATTCTTTTCCTGCTTTGACTCTGATGTAGCCGTCCATTATTTTGCCTCCGGATTTTCCTTCTTGTATTCTTCAAATTTGGCGAAGACATAATTGTGCCAAACCTGCGCGTCCCGCGCCATGCAAGGGCGGATGATCTCATCTTCCTGATCGCCGGTTCCGTCGATGGTCTCATGTCTCTGAATAGTCAGATACAGCGCCGGTTCGTTTGGAGGGCAGCCCAGGATGTGATAAGCGCCAGGATGCTGTTTCAGGTATTTTTTGGTACAGTTGCCGTGAAGCACGATCTTTTCATCCGGAATGTCCTCAGGGATCTCGTTGAGTCCGCCGATGACCACGGTCATGCCCGCGTTTTCATCGTAGGCGCCGACCGCCTTCAGCTCCTCCATGTTGATGGCCAGCAGAGCCTGACAGCTGGAACAGCCTCCCTTGCATCTCACGTCGTACTCCGGCCATCTGGTGCTCATGTCGCCGATATAAGGGATCCACATCTTCATGAAGGATTCTTCGATGGTGTTTCCTACGACTTCGATCTGGTCCATATCGTAGTTGCCCAGACCGGTCTCCTCTGCCACCTTGAAGTAATCCACCGCCGTCGTGTCGATACCGGTGACCTCGCAGGCAACTCTGTCTATGGCTACCGGGTCCTTGGAGCCCAGGATCATGTGGGATTCGATAGGCACCGGCATGTGCGGGCTGTATCCCGATGCGGCCCGGTGGGCGTCCATGATGTTAATATCAGCCCGGCATACAGACCAAACATCCATCATGGCCATGGTCAGGTTCTGCTTGTGCATGTCCATGTGCACCTTGTCCTGCACCACGCCTTTGATATTCTTCAGGGCTCCGGAGAATACCATAGATGCGTGGGCCTTCAGGATCGGCAGATTGATCAGGTGATCGGCTTCCAGCAGGAATCTCGGCAGCTTTACGGAGTCGATGTTGGAACGGAATCCGCGGACAGCGACCTTGACCAGATCCTTATCCCGCTTGATGTCCATCAGCTCAACGCCTTCCTCTTCGGCCACAGCTTGTATGCCGCTTACCTTGAAGCATTCCAGGGTGTCGCATCCGATGGCCGCGGCTTCTGCCACGATGATCCGCTTCGGCTGCGCCTTTTTCACCTCGCGGATGACGGCGCGGACCACTTCCGGATTGGTACATACCGATGTTTCCGGCGGTTCAGCGTGTCCCGCGTTGGGCTTCAGCACCACGGTGGTGCCCTTGCGAATGATGTTTTCGACACCGCCCATCAGGTCAAAGACTTTCGTCACGTTAGCCTGAATGTCATCGCCCTTGGCAAGAGCGACCAATGATTTCGCTTTACTCATTTCTACCTCCTTAAAATGATCATTTAAAAACATAATGTTGTATCATGACATCTTTAACCAGAGCAAAAAACGTGCCAATGCTCGGACGGGGAATTCTCCGGTCTTTGCCCATCCAGCGGACCGCTTCCGTTGCGAGACGGCGGCTCTTCTGTTGCAGTTACGCAACAAACATGATGAATTTCCGATAGATCTCCGCGATATCAAAGGCGTTCAGACCTGTCAGCCCCCAGCCGATGTACTCACGGCCACCCAGTGTCGCTTCTGCCATCTGGTTCAGAGCCGCTATGTCCGCCCTTTCTGCTGTCAGGGTCTGCTTCAATCCGATACCGCCGATAAAGGCCCTTAACGCCGCAACGCCCTGCTCTATGACAGCCTCAGACGGACACCCTTTGATGGAAAAGACCTGGGAGAAAAAGTCCGCGAACCGCTCCGGCGCTTTATGGCTGACGTGTTCGCACCAGGCGGGCAGGATCATAGCAAGGGCCGCGCCGTGGCTGACGCCGAAGGTTTCGGTGATGTAGTGGCTCATCTCGTGGCAGGCAAAGTCGCCGCCGGGGCCCAACATATCATTGTGGGCGACATCGGCCGCCAGCATCAGCTCACCGCGGAGTGCTTCATTCTGCGGATCATCGAGGACCTTCGGCAGGGTCTCTCTCACCTCCTGCATCAAAGCGATGGTCATGCGGTCCAGCAGGCTGCTCTGCCTGTTCAGGTCGAAGTACCGCTCGAAGGCGTGGGCGAAAATATCGAAGCCGCCGCAGGCTGTCTGATAGGCGCTTACGCTCAGGGTCAGAGCCGGATTCAGGAGGGCGAACTTCGGCTTTGTCTGTGGAAACGGACGGCCGATCTTCCTGCCGGAAACGCTGTCGCTGACCACGGACATCTCATTGGATTCGCTGGCTGTGGCCGGGAGCGTGACCACAGCACCGATGGGAAGAAAGACGGAAGGCTGTGCCTGCGGGTCGGTGTACAGCTCCAGGATGTCGCCGTCAAAGCCGCTGCCCGCGGCCACCGCCTTGGCTGAATCGATCACGCTTCCTCCGCCCACTGCCAACAGGCCGTTGATGCCTTCCCTGCGCACCATGTCAATGGCCTGCCGAATATAGGCGGCATCGGCATTGGGTCTGACGCCGCCCAGCTGGAAAACCTGGCAGCCCGCCGCTTCCAGATCCGCGATCAGGGTTTGGCCCAGGCTCATCTGTCCGTCCTCGGCGGCATGGAAGATCCGGTCGCTGCCGTAGATCAGAAGCACCCGGTCGGCGTACTGCTTCATCAGAGCCCCCGCCTTCCGCTCACATGCCCTTCCGAAATAGATCTCCGTCGGAATACTGAAATGAAAATCAAACATGATATTACCTCCGCATTTTGTATCATTTTATATATAGAATAATGGGACGCAAGAAGCGTGCCATTGTGCTGAACGTGTCAGGCAATCTTTCGACAAAACTCGACATTAGATGTCGAATCTTACCGAAAAATTCCCATTTACTTCCATGTTTATATGTGTTATAATTACAGCATCAGGAAATGCTGGCTCTTATAATTTGATTTGTCAACATCATCCACATAATACAACTTATAAACGGAGGTTATTATGCAACACAGGAAAAGGACAACGAAAGCTGCATCATGTACAAAAAGCATCTCTGCTCCGGAAAAAATTCCTTTTACGGATGACTGGATGTTCAGTATGGTTATGCGAGACCCTGAAATTTGCCGTCAACTGTTGGAACGGATTCTGCCGGGGACCATCTGGGCAGGCGTTCCCGTTACTACAGCGCAAACATGGACGTGGACATGCTTATAGAAGGTGCAGATTACAAGGATTTAAAGCGTTCCTATGTCATCTTTCTCTGCACGCATGATTACATGAAAAAGGGAAAGCCAGTCTATTTTTTCCGGCACTTTGATACCGAAAATCAGTTGCCATTGGGTGACGAATCGTATATACTTATCTTAAACACAAGCTGCGATGCAGCCAAGGTACCGGAAAACCTGAAAGCCCTGTACGCTTACATCAATGACCCCGAAAACACTTCCGACGATACCCTGATGGAAAGAATCGATGGTCAGGTTGCACGATACAACGGCTCAGACTGGAGGTGGATGCAGGTGACATATGAAGAACACGTAAAGCATGTGGCATACTTGGCCAGAGAAGAAGGCAAAGCAGAAGGATTAGAAAAAGGATTAGAAGAAGGCACAGAGCGGGGCCGCCGGCAGGAGAAACAATCGATTGCCGCCAGGCTGAAAGCCTCCGGCATGGCCGCATCAGAGATCGAAGAAATCACCGGACTCAGTCAGGAGGAGATTCTGGAAGTCTAGGAAAATCCAACCATTCCTATGAAAATGAACGGGCGCGCATTCTACATCCCTGTTGGGACAGCGAATACGCGCCTGTTTGCGTTCCTGCTCCTGCTCTTGCTTTACAGCGTCACTCCGTCTTTCCAGATGGCGATACTGCGAAAACCCATGTTCTCGTTGCTGGTTTTCTTTCCGCTTGCTGTCTCTAAAACTAGGTCATACAGCTTTTTTGATGTTTCAGACAAGTCTTCCCCGTCCGCAACCGGACCTGCGTCAAAGTCGATCCATCCCGGCTTTTTCTCTGCCAAAGCTGTATTGGTCGAAATCTTCAGGGTTGGTGCCGGCGCGCCGAAAGGCGTGCCGCGTCCTGTGGTAAACAGGATCAGATGGGCTCCGGCCGCCGTCAGGGCCGTCGCCGACACCAGATCATTGCCGGGCCCGCACAACAGATTCAGCCCTTTCCGCTTCACCTGGCTGCCATAATCCAGCACATCTATCACTGGCATAGTGCCGCCTTTTTGCACACATCCGCAGCTCTTGTCCTCCAAAGTCGTAATACCGCCCGCCTTATTGCCTGGGCTTGGATTTTCATAGACATTTTCCCCGTGGCTGACAAAATACATCTTGAAGCCAGTCAGCATTGCCGCTGTCCGTTCAAAAACTTTTTGATCCGCGCAGCGGTTCAACAACATCTGTTCCGCACCGAACATCTCCGGCACCTCCGTCAGGATTGTCGTCCCGCCACGGCTAACCAATAAATCACTGAACCGTCCTGCCGCCGGATTGGCCGTGATACCGGAAAGTCCGTCGCTTCCCCCACACTTCAGACCGACGACCAGTTCGGATACAGGCACCGGCTCTCTGCTAAACTGTCCGGCATAATCTGCACAGTCACACAGCAGTCTGTGTCCCTCCGCAAATTCATCCATGACATCCTGACAGATGAGAAAGCGGATTCGCTCTCTGTCGTAATCGCCCAGAGCCTCTTCAAATTGCCCGCGGGTCAGGTTTTCACAGCCCAATCCTACAACCAGCACCGACGCCGCGTTGGGATGATTGGCCAGCGCTGCCAGCAGCTTTCGTGTCTGTGCGTGATCTTCTCCCGTCTGGCTGCATCCGAAAGAATGAGAAAACGTATAGATTCCCTCGATGTTCCCATTGACCAGATCCTGATGATCTACAGCCAGCTTTGCTGCGATATCATTGACACATCCTACGGTAGGAAGAATCCAAATCTCGTTTCGTGTACCCACGCGTCCGTCTTTTCGGCGAAAGCCCTGAAAGGTATCCGCAACGGTCATTCCCGCTGTCTCCACAGCGGACGCACCGGGCATACCGTCCGCCACACTGGATGCAGACGCTTCACGGGTGTCTGGCATCGATATACTCGATATACATTGCGCTGCTGGGCGATAAATATAACTGCCTTCCGCAGTCAGTCCTGTGCGCAAATTGTGTGTATGAATGTGGCTGCCCGGCATGATATCGCAATTGGCATAACCGATAGGACAGCCATATTTAATTACCGGCTCGCCTTCCGCCATGGCATGCAGGGCGATCTTATGGCCCTGTGGAATATCATCACAGAGCACCAGATCCGAACCACCGCAACATACGCGCTCTCCCGCGCGCAGATCGGTCAAAGCCACGGCCACATCATCGCATGCCATAATCTGCATATATTTTTTCACAGTTCGTTTCTCCTATTTCAGACAGACAGAAAAAGCTGCCATTGCGCCCTTTTCACGTATCAGCG
>CAZGED010000114.1:0-6036 GCA_964525085.1 uncultured Senimuribacter sp. | reverse complement strand
CAGGGACGCCGCCATGATCTTTCAGGATCCCATGTCATCGCTGAATCCGACCTTGTCCATCGGCAGGCAGATCATGGAACCTATTTTGCTCCATCAAAGGGTTTCCCGCCGGAAGGCGAAGGCGCAGGCGCTGCGGCTGTTGGAACTGGTGGAAATCCCGCAGCCGGAGATCCGATTCGGCCAGCACCCTCATCATTTTTCCGGCGGCATGCGCCAGAGGGTGGCTATCGCCATCGCTCTGGCGGCCAGGCCGCGGCTGCTCATCGCTGATGAACCGACTACGGCTTTAGATCCGGATACGCAGGATCAGATCATGGGTCTGCTGCGGCAGCTGACTTCCGACCGGGATCGGGCTATGATCCTGGTGACCCACGATCTGGGACTGGCGGAGCAGATCGCGGATAACATCGCCGTCATGAAGGAGGGCCGGATCGTGGAGACGGGAACCGCCGCGGAGGTATTCGCGTCGCCGCGGCACCCGTATACGAAGCAGCTCCTGCGCTATGCCCGCTATGGAAAAGGAGGAAGCCATTACCACGGCGCGATCGGATGGGAACGGCACGGAAAAGCCGCGATAGACGGAACGCCGTTACCGGAGGAGAAAAAGCCGGACGGACACCCTTTGACGGAGGAGGAGAGAGAGCCCCTGGTGGAGATCACCGGGCTGACCAAGGGGTTTCGCCTGGGGCGCAGGCAGGCGCATACGGTACTGCAGAATTTTGATCTGACCGTGAGACGGGGCGAGATCGTGGGCCTCGTGGGAAGGTCGGGCTGCGGGAAGTCGACGCTGGCGCGGTGCATCATGGGCATCTATAAGCCGGAGGCCGGGGAGATCCGGTTCGCGGAGGGGTGCCGGAAGCAGATGATCTTTCAGGATTCGGCGTCGGCGTTCAATCCGCGTATGACCATCTTCGACATCATCGCGGAGCCGCTGGTCATCAAAAAAAAATATGGCAGCCGGAGCGATCTGCGGGCGCGGGTTTATGACGTAATGGATCAGGTCGGGTTGGAACGGCGGCTGGCGGAGCGGCATCCTTACGACGTTTCGGGGGGACAGCGCCAGCGGGCGGCTATCGCCAGGGCTTTGATCACGAACCCGGACCTGCTGGTGGCCGACGAGCCCATCTCGTCTCTGGACGTGTCGATCCAGTCTCAGATCGTCCATCTTCTGAAGCGGCTGCACGATGAACGGGATTTGACGGTTCTGCTCATCTCCCACGACCTGCCTATGGTGGAGCATGTCAGCGACAGGATTGTGGAGATGGGATAGGGCGGATTTCCATAGGGTGAAGCTGCGGGACTTTGCCGTGAGGCCGCCGCATATTCCTTGTATCCTCGGCGCATACTAGAGGTATGATGAACATCACAAGTATGACGAATGGAGGATATAATGATGAAAGACGACAATGCGCGGCTGCTGCGTGAGATCAACGAGGGCTGCAAGACTGCTATGGACAGCTTTGCTCAGGTGAAGGAATTTGTGGAGCTGGAGCCCCTGCGGCGGCTCATCGAGGAATATGATAAGAAGCACGAGGAAATCGGGTTTTTGTGTAAGCGGCTTTTGAAGGAGGAGGGAGAAGAAGAAAAGGAGCCGGGTACCATGGCCAAGGCCATGATGCGGCTGATGACCGAGTTCAAGCTGATGACCGACCGAGATGACAGCAAGGCGGCGGAGGTTCTGCTGGACGGATGTCACGCCGGGATTAAATCTCTGGGGAGGCTGCTGAAACAATACGAAGGCGCCGGTATGGAGGAACGGTCTGTCGCACGGCGGCTCATCGACGCGGAAATGGAATTATATAAGAAGCTGCTGGCCTTTCTGTAGGGCGTAAAACAGGGCGTAAAACAGGGCGCAAAACAGCTTGCTTTTTTCTGTACGATAGTATATCATGATAAGCAGATAAGTATCACACGATATGAAAGAATGTTCATGAAACAAGGAGACTATTGACATGAAAAAAGCATTTACGAAACTACCGGTTCAGATCGTTGCCCTCGTTCTGGTTGCGGTCCTTTCTTTTTTTGCGTTGGCCAGAGTGGTCAGCAGCGAGAATCTCTGCAAGCCGATTTTCTCGGCGCTGGATGAAAAGCAGACGACCGTGATGGAGATGACGGCGGTCAGCACGGCGACGGCAACGGCTCTGGCAGTGATCCCAGGCGATGCGACGACGCCGCTGGCGAACAAGATGGCGGATGTCAGCGGATATATGATGATCATCCTGTGCATGATCCTGATGGAGAAGTATCTGGTAGTGATCACGGGTTGGGTATCCTTTAAGCTGCTGATCCCGCTTGCCTGCGTGCTGATGATTGGGTACTGCCTGTCCCATCGGGATGCTTTGCGGAAGCTGGCCCTGAAGTTTGCGGCTTTCGGGCTGATCATTGTCCTGGTGATTCCCGCCAGCGTGGGGATCTCCAACCTGATCGAGTCTACCCACCAGCTCTCCACGGAGATCTCCCTGGAGGAGATACAGGAAGACCAGGCGGAAATCGAGGATCAGTCCTCAGACGAAGGATTTCTGGAGAAGATCACTTCGTCGGTGACAGAGGGGGTGACCTCCGTGGTCGAGAAGGGGGAGCACATGCTCAACCGGTTTATCGAAGCCGTAGCGGTCATGGTGATCACCGACCTGGTGCTGCCGATCCTGGTGCTGATGTTCTTCCTGTGGCTGCTGAAAAGCTTTTGGGGGATCGCGCCGAAGACCTCGGTGCTGACGGCGATGAAGAAAATCAACAAAGCCGGCCAAAGCATGGTGCGGGAAATCTGCGATTCGAACGCTGATCCGGACTGACCCCGCGATCCGGACTGAAGCTACGTCCGGAACTGAGGCTGCAACTGAAATTACGGCCGGAACTGCGGCCGGAACTGAGGCTACGGCCGCGTTCCCCGGGACCGCGGCTGCGGATGCGCCGCCCGGAGTGCCGCGGGGTGCCGTAGGGGCGGCGTAGGGAATGCCGCTTATTTTACCGCGGCTTCCAGAGCCAGCTTCATCATGTCGGTGAAGGTATTCTGGCGCTCTTCCACCGTGGCCTTCTCGCCGGTGACAAAGTGGTCGCTGATGGTCATCATGGCCAGGGCGTTTCTGCTGTGGTAGGCGGCGTTCATGTAGAGGGCCGCCGCTTCCATCTCCACGGCCAGCACGTCCATGGAAGCCCACTGCTTCCACCACCGGTCGCCCAGCTCATAGAATACGTCACAGGATACGGTGTTGCCGGCTTGGAAGGCAATGCCGTTTTCTGTTCCGGCGGTCATGACCTTGCGGAGCAGATCAAAGCTGACGCTGGGAGAATACTGTCCCGGAAGATCAAAGGCGTGCTGATACCGCGAGTCAGTGGAGGCCGCCAGGGTCACCAGGATGTCCCCCACGTGGATGCTCTCGTGGAAAGCGCCCGCCGTACCGATGCGGATGATGTTTTCCACGTCGAATTCCGTGAACAGCTCCCAGGAGTAGATGCCCATGGACGGCATGCCCATGCCGCTGCCCTGGACGCTGACCGGGACACCCTTATAGGTTCCCGTAAAACCATACATGTTGCGGATTTCCGAATAGCGAACCGGGCTGTCCAGAAAGTTTTCAGCGATAAACTGGGCTCTCAGCGGGTCTCCCGGCATGAGGACGGTCTTTGCGATTTGGCCTTTTTCGGCGCCGATGTGTAATGACATAGTATAAACTCCTTTCACTTTTTCAACAGAGTAAAATTGAAACAAGGTAAAAATAAAACCGATGGGAGACACATCCATCGGTTTTGTTGCTCTCGCATGTGTATTGAACTTATACACTGGTGGGGACGGGTGAGACTTATTTTGCTGCTTTTGCAGCGTTGAATCTTTTCGTCAGTCTGGAAACCTTGCGGGAAGCAGCCTTCTTGTTAAGAGTTCCCTTAGCGGCAGCCTGCATCAGCTTCTTCTCAGCGATTCTCAGCTTTTCGGAAGCTGCGTCGAAATCAGCGGATTCCAATGCTGCGTCGAAGTCCTTCAGAGCTGTCTTGACATGATCCTTAACACGTCTGTTTCTTGCAGTTTTTCTGTCGATGACTTTGATTCTTTTTTTTGCGGATTTAATGTTTGCCATAATTTTTCACCCCACTATTCAATTTTTAGCATGTTTTTAGCTAAATTCGCACATTTTAGTATATACGAAGATGAGGGAATTTGCAAGCACAATTTCCCGATTCGACAGGGTTCTTTTCCGCTGTGGGTGCCGCGCGCCAATTTTTGCTCTGTTTTATGCGGTATACGGCGTGATCCCCGTTGCGAAAAAGCAGCGTAAAGCCCTGTTAAGTTAAACAAAGGGAGGAGCAATATGAAGTACAGAACGGATTTGGCTGTGGAAACGATCGAAAGCCTTTCAGAAAGCGGCGTCAGACCCGGTGAAAAGGACGGCGTCATCATAGAGAAAGAGCAGATCGACGAGGACATCAGGGTGATCGGCGTAGAGGTGGTCAACGTGAAGGGCGAGGTGCTCATGGGCAAGCCCCAGGGACGCTACGTGACCATCGAGGTGGACGGCATCATCGACGAAAAGGACGGCATCAGGGAGCGGGCGGCCAGAGCCCTGGCGGCGGAGCTGGGCAAAATGGTGCGGCACCGCTATGGACGGAAGGTGCTGGTAGTAGGTCTGGGAAATGAGAACGTGACGCCGGACAGCCTGGGCCCCGTCACGTTGGACAAGGTGCGGATCACCAGCCATTTGTTCCGCATCTTCGAGAGAGACGGCGATCACGAAATGTCCGACGTCAGCGGCATCGCGCCGGGCGTGACAGCCACCACCGGCATGGAGACCGCGGAGCTGATCAAGAAAACCGTGGAGATGATACAGCCCGACGCCGTCATCGCCATCGACGCCCTGGCTACCCGCAATATCGGCAGGGTCAGCACCACGATTCAGCTCAGCGATACAGGCATCGCGCCGGGAGCGGGCATGGGCAACATGCGGAAGGAGCTCAACGAAGAAACCCTGGGCATCAAAGTCATCGCCGTAGGCGTGCCGACGGTCATCGACTCCAAGACCGTGATTCTGGAGGCCCTGGAGGAACTGCAGATACCGGAGGCCGACGCGGCGGCATACTTCGACGGAAGAGCCTTTGATATGGTAGTCACGTCCACCGACATCGATCTGATCACAGCATCTTTTTCGGACATTATCGCAAAAGCGATTAATATCACCTTGCATCCCGGCATATACTCGTAGGGAACTACGTATTTGATAAAACTTTGAAAGCCGGGGGATATATGGATAGGAAAAATTTGATCTTGCTTTTTTTGTTCGTGTTTCTTGTGACAGTGGCGTTTCTTCTCAAGGACGCGGCAGCCGAAACGGTCAGCGGGGATCACCTGACGGCCCTGTGCCTGGAGAGCAGCCTGCCGTGCATGGATCTGGTGGCGGACGGAGAGACGCTGCAGAAGGAACAGAAAGAGACGGCAAAGGCTGCAAAGGCGGAACCGTCCGACGAAGAAGAAACGAAGACCGTGAAGAAGGCCAGCGGCGATCCGAAGGTTTTGATCTATCACACCCACGCCACAGAGAGCTATCTGCCTACGTCCTCAGGAAACTATCATACCACAAAGGAAGAGAACACCGTCCGCGATGCGGGCGACGTGCTGGAAGAAACGCTGGAGGCGGAGGGCATCGCCGTGGTCCACGACAAGACGCTCCACGACAACCCGTCCTACAACGACTCCTACACCAGGAGCAGCGAGACCGTCAAGGCCCTGCTGAAACAGTATCCGTCCATCGAGTGCATCATCGACCTACACCGGGACGCCATGGCGGGGACGGACCCCGGGCCGGTGACCCAGGTGAACGGCAAGACAGCGGCCACCTATTCCTACGTGATCAGCAATACCACGGAGACCTATTCCTCCAACAAAGGGTTTCTGGCGGATCTGAACGACGCTGCCGCGGAGGACTTCGACGGCTATACGGGCAGCGTGCTGGAGCGGCCTTACTGGTATAATCAGGAGCTTTCGGGGAAATCTATACTCATCGAGATGGGAAACAACCGGAACAACATCGAAGAGGTGCGGGAATGTGC